>JBDGSI010000059.1:0-9480 GCA_042217615.1 Candidatus Nanohalobium sp. | reverse complement strand
CTACCCAATGCTTAGGGCTGCTCCCGTCAAGGCCTGACCCGGTTCACACAGTGCAGGCTCCCGGAGGACGGACCTTCGGCAACCAAGGCGAGGGGCCTAACCACTGGAAAGGACTGCCTCGCCCTAATTTTCGGCCCCTGGCATTGTCGAGGGAATTTCCAGGTACGGTAAGCGACCCCGAATCGCCCGGCCTACCTCCTTCTAACAAAAGTATGTGGGGTGAAGAAGGCTTTTAATTCAGATGGCAGGCCTTTAAGAGAAAAAATTTGATCCCTCTATTTTTTTTGAAGGGTTCAGGTTTGTCTTCATCTCTGAGAGAACGTTTTCAGGTATAAGGCCTATAGTGGTTATTACAAGAGTTAGAGCTAGCAGCAAGGGTTTGAAGCTTACTAAACTGAGTTCTGGGCCTGGGAAAAGCGTGTTTATGTATCCTATGAATGTTCCTGATACGAAGATTGCTATAAGAGTTACTACTATGCCGTTTACTCTTTTTCTGTCCAGTAGGAGGTAGTATGTAAGTGCTGATGCCAGGAAGGATAGGTAGTACATAGGGTTTCCTGCGAGACCTGTTGATCCTACCAGGACTGTGAATACAAGGACTATGATTGTCAGGAATACTTTTTTCCTGATTTTTTCCTCGTCTTTGACCCAGATATTCTCCATCTTATACCTTTATTCTTCCCTGGAAGGCCTTAAAGTCTTTCTTTATATGTGGAACTTTGTTCCTCTTTCTGCTATGTGGAATCCTCTTTCCTCAAGTTCCTTTCTTTGTTCTGAATCAGGTCTTAGCGCAGGGTTTGTATGGTTCAGGTGGGTGAAGTAGATTTCGGTGCTCCAGTCATCTGTAATATGCATGGTTTCTTTCATAACCGGGTGAGGTACTTCTTCGTACCGTTCAATCTCTTCTTCATTCCAGAAAGTGCCGTCGACAACCGCTATATCTGCTTCCCTGATCTTTTCAAGAAGTTCTTCAGTCCAGCCATGTATATCTGAAATGTAGAAAAGTTTTTTCTCCTCTCCTTCAACCATGAAACTCATTGTATCTGTGTTTAACTGTTTGTGCTCGGCTTTGAAGGCCTTAACTTTTGCTCCCCGCAGTTCTTCTTTCTCTCCGTTTTCCAGTTGTTCTAGTTGGATGTTTCCTTTGTCTATAAGTAGTCTGAAGGGATCGTTTTTTCTTATGTAGTTCTCTGTCTCTTTTGAAACGTGTACCGGTAGACTGTTTTTGTTGCAGCCTTCTTCTCCGAAGTGAAGGAGGCCTGTAAGATGTCCGAGTCTGCCGTGTGCGATGAAAACACCGTCCAGGTAATCGCCTTTTATCTGGTATCTTACATCCGGGGTAGCTTCTACCAGGTATCTGGCGGCAGAATCTTTACTGTTCTCCTTCAGCAGTAGAGAGGAGCTGTACTTCTGTTTTTCAGGATTACTTCTTGCTTCTTCACAGACTCTGCACCCGCATTCAAGATGCGGTACGCCTGCATCCTGCATACAACCTAGAACTTCTACAATCATTTGAAAAAAACCAGGCCTCGGTGAGACTAACGACTTCCTCTACAGTTAAAAAACAACCTGTCCAATTCTTCCTAGAAAGGACCTCACCTTGATTTAAAACTTCTAACACCCAACACAAGAACACATAGAACCAAATCCATGCCGGGGTGGCAGAGTAGTTATGCATCCGCCTGCAGAGCGGACGACCTGGGTGCAAATCCCAGCCCCGGCTTCCCGTTAATAAAAAGGCTCTTTCTTCAACAAAAGAACAAGTTTTTTCCAAGAATACCCTTTTAACTGCTTCTCTTATATGTGTCCGGAAGTTTTTCCTTGAACTCCTGGCTTAGATCTGCTTCTTCTACTGCTTTCCTGGCAAACCTTAAAGCCACCGGTCCTACACCATCCTTAAGTTTTTCCACAAGGCCTTCTATAGCTTCAACGCTTTCTACATTCTTTACTTCAGACCCCTCTACTTCTATGCCTTCTACACCTTCAGCCATTTGAAGGGCCAGTTCCCTGCTTGATACTGAACCGTACTTTCCCAGTATGTCCTGGACTAAGGCCTCAGCTTCATCATCCATCTATACACCATGGTTTTGGGGATGTTTCTATAAATAAGTCGGCCAGAGAAAAAGGCCTTTTTTCAGAGAAATGATATATCTGCGTGTTTGTCTGTAAAGCTTTGGAATGATTTGAAGAGTTAGGGAAGGTTTTACATTTATGCAATACCTAAGAAGATGTTATAGAGGTTGGAATTAATGGAAGATGCTAGAGTTGCTGTAGTGGGCGGCGGTGTAACAGGTTTAACATCAGCTTACCGGCTTTCAGAAAAAGGAGCAGATGTAAAAATATTTGAAAAAGATATTATACTTGGAGGAAGGGCTTCAAAGACCAACCAGTTGATTCCTCCAGAGCATAAAGACCTCCTGGATTTTTTCCAGGAAATAGGTATAGAAGATGAAGTGTTAGAGCCTTTAGAGTTCTCAGAGATGGTTTCACTTGTCGATGGAGATATAAACTCTTTCGAACCGTTTACACTGTTCCTGAAACCTGAGGAAGACCTCAGTTTTGTCGAGAAATACGTTAAAAGGCCTTTGTTCTCCCGTTTAATGGGCGTTGATGTAGATGGAGTCAAGGAGTTGAAACAGGCTGTGAGAAGTGTAGAGTTTGACTATGAGGGCGGGAATAATGAGGCTTCAAGGCTTCACGATATGCCCAGTGATGAATGGATCAATCAGTTCCCTGAAAACACTCAGGAAAATGTTATCTACCCTACACTTCAGACAATGTACTTGAATGATTTCTCAGAGGTATCAGCTGAATGCGTGGCGCATCATATCAAAGAGTTTGTGGAGTCTGCTTCAGGACAGTTCAAAGAAGTGGCTGGAGGTCCTGTAGAGGTTACACGTTCGATAAAAGAGAAATGTGATGCCTCAATTGAAATGAATGCAGAGATAAAAAACGTGGATGAGCACAGTGAAGGCCTTGACCTGGTATATGAGAAGAACGGTGAGGAGAGAACCGAAGGTTTTGATTTTGTCTTGCTTGCTACTCCTACGCCTTCTATTGAAGATATTGTCGGCATCAGCTTTGAGATTGAGTATGAGCCGACGGAAGCTGTGACTATTGATGGTGAGACCAGGAAAGAGTTTGTAAACTTGATAGGAGCTGATAAAGACACGAATATCCGGTCTGTATTCTCACCAGAAGGCGAATGCTTTGCATATCCCAAGAAGAAAGGAGAGGAAATGGATCTCAGCCAAGTATTCAAGGAAGGCTACGAAGTACTTGGAACGGAAGAAACTCTTGCACACCCTAAAATCCCTCCAGGAGCAGAGATACCTGAGCTCCAGCAGACAGATAGAATATTCATCGCAGGAGACTTCTACAGGTTCTCAGGCCTTAACACTGCTGTATACACAGGAGAAAAAGCTGCAGACCTTATAGAGAAACAGTACAACCAGTGAAAAATGGTTACAGATATAGCAGCTGCAGTCACATACAACACCGAGAAAGAAAAATTCCTGGCACTAAAAAGAGCGGAAGAAAGAGACGTAAACCCTGGTAAATGGGACTTCCCTTCCGGAAAAATAGAGAGAAATGAAAAACCTAGAGAAGCTGCTCTCAGAGAACTTGAAGAAGAAACAAAGCTGAAAGGAGAAATAATTAGAAAAGGAAAATCTTTTACAGCAAAAACAGAAGACGGCAACTTCAGAGTACATCCCTTTCTCACAAAGGTAGAGGACAAGAGGCCTGAAACCAGTAGAGAACACTCACAATACAAGTGGGTGAAACCTGAAGACCTGGAAAAACTGGAAACAGTTAAAGGCCTTCAAAAAGATCTTCAAAACGTGGGAATCGATGTCTAGAAGAGATCTGTTCAGAGTTGTGTGTACCGGTATAGTTGAAAAAGACGGTAAAGTCCTGATAGGTAAGAAAGAAGAAGTAGAAGGACACCCGATCAGCGGAGAATGGCACTTTCCCGGCGGCCACATGGATCACGGAGAAACCCTGGAAGATGCTGTAGAAGAGAGATAAAGGAGGAAACAGGTTTGGAGGCGGAAATTGACGAACTTGTTTACGGAACTGAGAGATATTATCCAAATAGAGACAGGCAGCCTATGCTCCGTTTGTTCTTCCTGTGTTCAAATGTGTCAGGAGAATTAAATCCGAGTGACGATCTCGATGATGTGAGATGGGTTGAAAAAGAAGAATTGAGAGACTTTCTGGAAACCGATTTGAAATGGCTGGAGAGGCCGCAAATCGCGGAAGCACTCGGTCTAGGTGAGAAAAATGTCTAGAGAAGAGTTCAAATTAGCGGTCGGCGCAGTTATAACCTACAGAGGTAAAATCTTGATTGGCCAGAAAGAAGACGCCGAAGACAGAGTGATCGCAGGACAGTGGCACCTGCCCGGAGGCTTCGTTGAAAAAGGAGAGGATACAGAAAAAGCTGTGAAACGAGAGGTAAAGGAGGAAACAGGCCTTGAATCCGAAATCTTCCAGTTAGTGGACGTAAACTTTTCAGGAGAAGTAGATATAGGGCCGGACGATATCTACAGGATCGTATACCATGTGGAAGCAGGTTCTATGAACGCGGAAGCTATGGATGATCTTCAGGAAGTGAAATGGGTTGAAGCAGAAAATCTGGAGAAAGAGCTTGGAGAGCTTGACAACCAGCACCTGGAGGAAAATGAGAAGTTGAGAAAATTCTTCGAAAAACTGGAGAAAGCACCAACAGCGTAGAAAGGCCTTAATTCCCGTTCTTTAATGCCATAGGGCTAGGAGAGAGCCCTTCCTCTTGCCTGTATTCATCGAGTTTTACCTGAGGCGAGTAGCTTATTGATTCAATCCCGAAATCAAGCCTGATTTCCTCTGCATTCCCTACACGAGGAAGCTGTAGCCTGCTTTCAAGCATGTAACTACTAAGCCATACAAAAACTTAAATAGGGTTTTGAGGCAGTCAGAACCTGACAAATAAATTTATAGGGCTCTCAATTTCAGAATCAGAGGAGTTAAAGTTGGTTGATATTGAAGGCAGGGTTGCTCTCAGTGTAGTTGAAAATAGTGGAGAATATCTGTTTATGAGGCGTTCCCCGAAAAACAGTAGCAGCGGTAAGTGGACGTTTCCCGGCGGAAAGATTGAGGAAGGTGAAACTGTGGAAGAAGCAGCGGTTCGTGAAGCAAAAGAAGAAACCGGGCTGGAAACTGAAGTTGTCAGAAAAGGAGAACCCTACCTCAACGTCGGAGAACTTGGAAAATGGAAGGTCTATCCAGTCTTACTGAAGTCGGATTCCAGAGAGGTAGAGATGAGTGAGGAACACGATAGATATGACTGGATTAAAATCGGTGAAATCAAAGACTACAACAGCCTCGGCAAGGTTAAGGCCCCGGAACGTTTAGACCTGAAATAAAAGGCCTTTCTTATTTAAAAACTGATTTCAAACACTTTTGTATATGAGCAGTGGTCGTTTTTGCCCGTGTCACTGAAGCTTTCTCTCTAGTTTCTCCGCTGCTCAAGGCCTTAGGTGGTTCTTCATGGTTCTGAAACTATACAATACTTTGGAGCGTGAGAAACAAGAATTTAAACCGAAGGAAGAAGGAAAAGTTACATTCTACAGCTGTGGACAGACAATTTACGACGACCTGCATATAGGGAATGCCCGCGCCTACGTTGTATGGGATACCTTGAAGCGTTACCTGCGCCACAAAAACTACACAGTAAGACACGTCCAGAACATTACCGATGTAGGCCATTTAACCGATGACGGAGACCAGGGAGAGGACAAAGTTGAGAAAAGAGCGAAAAAGCTAGGCCTTGAACCCATGGAGCTTGTTGAAAGCCAGATAGAACGTTACTTTGAAGATACAAAGGCTTTGAACATTGAACGGCAGGACATCGTTCCCAGAGCCACAGGCCATATCAACGAGATGATAGAGTACGTCCAGAAAATCTACGACAACGGCTACGCCTACGAAGTAGATGGAAATATTTACTTCGATGTCGAGGCCTTTGCTGAGGATTATCCTTACGGCGAGATGGCGAAGAAAGACCTTGAACAGTTGAAGGAGGAGGCCAAAAGCCGTGTAGAGCCTGACGATAAAAAGAAGAACCAGTACGACTTCGCTCTCTGGCTGAACGCGGAAGGATCAGATCATTTAATGAAGTGGACTGCAAAGTTCGAGATCGACGGCGAACTCGTAAAATCAGTCGGTTATCCTGGCTGGCACATAGAATGCTCAGTAATGAGTCAGCAGTACCTGGGCGATGAGTTCGATATTCACGCCGGTGGAAAAGACCATATCTTCCCACATCACCCGAACGAACGGGCTCAGGCCTTCGCAGCTTCAGGAAAAGGCCAGGCACGGTACTGGCTGCACAACGAGTTCATCCAGGTAGAAGGAGAAAAAATGAGCAAATCAGAAGGCAATTTCTACATGATAAGAGACCTCCTAGAAGAAGGATTCACCGGAAACACGATAAGACTCTACCTGCTATCCTCGCATTACCGCAGCGAAACCAACTTCTCCATAGAAGGCCTTGAAAAAGCAGAAAAAGAATTAAAACGCATAAAAAAGACTCTAAGAAAAATAGAAAAATTCTCAGGCACAGGGAAAGAAGCACTGAAAGAAGAGAAAGAAAAATTCCTTGAAAACTTTGAAAAAGCAATGGACGACGATCTGAACACTGCAAAAGCAAAACAAGCCCTGATGCAGTTCATCAAAGAAGTCAACGCAGAACTAGAAAACGGAAACAACGGCAGCTTCGTCAAAGCCAGAGAATACATCCTAGAAGCACTTAAAATCCTCGGCATAACCTTCCAAGAAGACGAAAAACTCGAAGGCCTTATGGACTCACTTCTGGAACTACGTGAAGACGCAAGAGAAAGAGAGGACTACGAAACCAGCGACTTCATTCGTGATAGACTGGAAGGCCTCGGCTTCGAAGTAGAAGACACGGATAGAGGAGCAGTCTGGGTGGAGAAAAATTAGGAGATTATCTCGCCGGTTAAAGTCTTTCTGTAACCTTCTTCTTTCTCTTCAATTATATTTTTCTGTTCTAAATCGCCCAATCTCCTGTAAACTGTAGATTCTGAGAGATCTGTTTCGTCAACAATATCCTTCACCTTATCTGCCTTATTATCTATTGACTTCAAGATTTTCTGCTCAGATTCTTTCAAACGGAAATCTGTATGAGGTATCTGTATTTTCTGGAGATCCGAGTCTATATCGCTCCTGAAATAGGTCTCCTCTATCTCTTGAGAATAAATGGATGCAATAGTCATCGGGATCAGAAGGTCTCTGGAACCTCCTGAAAGACGAAAAATTCTCCACCTTCATGGAGAAATGGGAAGACTACATGAACGAAAAATTCCTCCACCCCAAATTCGAGTACCAGGTAACCCGCCGAAAGGCCATCAGACTACAGGCCATACTGCTGAGGAAAGTAATCACGGGAGAAAACCAGAAGTATCATCCGCTAGTGTTCAAACGTTGAATAAATCGACCTATAAAAGGCCTCTGTACAGCCTCCCTTAATGAACCCGATTCTTAAATCTAACCAATCACAAGACATAAGAGACTCTATAACCCACATTTTACCACCAGTCTAAGAAGTCAGAAAAAGTATCAACTATTGAAACATTCAAAAGTTGTTGTTGAGGGTTTGAAGAAGCGTGTCTAAGAAGTCAGAAAAAGTATCAACTATTGAAACACGACATACACCATCTCTCTGTTAATCGAAACTTTTTCGGTCTAAGAAGTCAGAAAAAGTATCAACTATTGAAACATGACTACATAATCGTAGTCTTCCAGAGAGGCCATAATCAGATAGGGAAGGAAATAAGAGATGTTCATTCTAGGTGTTTTGCTATCTCTTTGTAGTGGCCTTCTAAATTTTCTATTATCTGTGGATTGTTGTCGATTATTCGGGCCAGTTCGTTGATTTTTCGTTTTAGTTTATCGATCTGGTCTTCAGGTTTGACACCGTCCAGTTTTTTGGAGTTTTCAGCCCATTCATCAAACTTCCTTTCGTACCAGTCTATATCTTCTTCGCTGTGGAGATAGATGGTAGAGAAGTCCTTGCCTAGTCCATTTATTGAGGCCCCTAACTGCCATAGCTCCTCATCGTCTATTATCATAAATCGATCATGAGGTACTTCTTCTCCATCAGATATGCGTTTTATTTCAAAGCGGTCCTCATCTGAGTCAACCTTTTCGTATTCTTCCTTTACTCCTTGACGTTTTCTGAATAGAATCTCAATTTTTATTCCTTTGGATTTAGGGCACACTCTTCTTAATCTCTTCAGAGCTGTTTCACCAAAGTATCTATCTACGATACGGATCTCTTTATCTGCACGCGACATTATCTCTTCTAATGCTTCTTCTGAATCGGAAAGACTGTCTATAGGATATGAGTTAACTTTCAATCTTTTCTGTACGTCTTCAAACGCCTGTAAGAATGCGCCGGTAAGATAATATGAAGAATCTTCTTTTAATATTAGTCCTTTTTCAACCAGTCTATCTAATTTTTCCTGCTTTGTCTGATTTAAAGATATTTCAGAACCCTCAACAACGCCTTCCTCATGTATGATAGACAGGTAACCTAGAAGTGAATTATAGCCAGAATCTTTTCTAAATAGATGATCAATTCTGGATTTTAAATCCTCAACAACTTCCTGCTTCACAACCTCTTTAGGGAGACTTTCCAGTTCATCCAACTTATTCTTTTCAACCTCCGCTACCTCAGAAATAGAATATGGCCCGCTGTTTGCCTTCAAGTTATCAACATAATTCGATATATAGCTACACCATAACTCAAGAGATGAACGACCCTTTACGTTATCTCCGATTATAGAGCCAGAAAGCTTCAAAAAAGTATCCCTGGCATCCTCATCTCTGAAATTGAATTGTATACTCCTGTTATCTGTAGTCGTTGTATACGCTAGTTGATAACCATATCCAAATTCTTCCAGCTTCCTGGAAATACCCTGGTAACTATTATGAGAACTTCTTACAGTAACTTTATCAGAATCAAATCGTTTAACCTTATCAAAAAAACCTACGAACTGGGCAGGCTTATTCTCATAAACCTCAGATAAGCTTTCTTCTTCATCATACTTTGAATAAAGTTCTTTCTCTTCGATAAGACTCTCCAATTCATCTCTACTTTCAATTTCCCCTCCTAACTTCAGAAATGAGTACTTGTTAGAATATCTATCTTTAGCCTCCTCCTCGGCAACCAAATCCTTATCTTTCAACTCAGATAAAAGCTCCCTAGTTAAAAGCTCAGATCGCTCTTCCAAATAATCTGTTCTAGTTTTAGAATCCCCGTAATAGTTCAAGACATAATCTAAAACCTTAAGTTCATCATCATCAAGACTATCTAAATCCACCATAACCCTACTGTAAATATCCTCAGATAAAAACCTCATCACTGATTACTTTTTTAACCATTTGATTCAAAAATAAATCATATGATTCAAAATTTAA
>JBDGSI010000058.1:0-3729 GCA_042217615.1 Candidatus Nanohalobium sp. | reverse complement strand
CTGAATGATTGCTGTAATAGTTCCTGATATGCTTTCACGTCCCGATACTCTCCCAGAGTTTTCTCATCAAAGGCATACTTACTCGGAGCGGAACTTTCCTTTCTCCTGTTTTACCTCTGCTGTGTGTTCCTGATTCGCTGATTTTAACCCAGAGTTTATCTTCTTCAAATCGCACATGTTTCCATTTTAGAGGCGCGTGATCGTCCGGTGTTTTGAATACTTCGCCTACTCTGCAGCCGGAGGCCCAGCAGAACATGATTAGTGCTTTGTCTCTGAGGCATTTGGCTGATTCTACTAGTTTCTTGATTTGTTCGGGAGAAGGTTTGGTCCTGGGATCTACTTTCGCCTCGATGTTGGTTTTAACTTCCAGGTCGTCGACTAGATCTGAGCGTCCAGTTCTTTGTTGTAGCCTCTGCCCTGTTTTTTTGATGAAGCCGTTGTAGAACCGTGTTATTGTGTTCCAGAAGCTTTCTTTGCTGCAGTCGCTGTAGGTTCCTCCGTCCAGTTTTCTGAGCTGGTCTGTATTTAGTGCTGCGACCAGTTTCTTGACATCTTCTCTATTGGCTTCGTCCATCTTGAAGTCTATAATCCTGCCAAGCGTAGAAAGTCTGGAGGATACTCCTTTGATGTCTGCCTGGGAAAGCCCCTGTGTCTCCATGTGTCTCAGAAAGTCGTTGAATACTTGTTTGTTGTGGTCTGAGAGTTCTTCGCTCTCTGCCAGGTTCTCGTTGTATTTTCTGATGGTCTCTAGTTCCATGGATTTTCACCTTCCAGAAAGTGGAGAAGATTTTTCATTAAGCGGTTTTGTTTTACCGCTGGTTTTAGAGTGTTAGGCGTAGTTTTCCGTAAGCGCCATTAGTTGTCGACCTCTGTTGGGGTCGAGAAAGAACATTAAATAGAGGTTGGAGTGGACCGGCCCTCCAAGGCCTACTGACTTAAACTGGAGTACGTTGAACGCCTTCCTCTAGGGGCTTTTACCCTATAAATTACTTATTGAGTTTAAGATTTTTTATCGTCCCTACTCTATCACTCCCTGTTCTCGGAGCACTGGTTTCACGCATTTATTCAAGTATCTTCTTGTCTGCTTTATGGCCCTATCCACGTCGCTCTGGCTATAGGTTTGCCCCTGATATTGGGCCTTGATCTTCTCGGTTGAAACCCATTTTCTTAGTGTGTCGCTGTATTTCGAGTATTTCTCAGGTAGTTCGTCCTTGTTGTAGAGTTGTTTGAATACGTTGTGTAGGCTGTGGTTTCTTCCGGTGTCGCATCTTTCCTCGTTGTAGAGCCAGCATAGGCAGTCTGTTCCTCTAATCAATGCCATGATGCAGGAATTGATTGTTATCCGGTTTGGTGCTTCCATTTCGATGCTTTTCTCCGCCATTTTCAGATGCCATTTGGCGTCCTCCAGGCAAGTTTCGATGTTCTTCTCAATTTCGCGAGTTGTCAAATGGGTTCGCCTTCCAGTACTTCTCCTTGCTGTTTAACCTTGCTTTCAAACGGTTCTCTGTTGTCTGCGTTTAATTCGAATTTTTTCTGGCTCATGACTATCGGAGATATATTTACATTCTCTTCTCTCTCGTAGCGGTCTCTGACTGTCCAGATCGCATCTTCTATCTCTTCCTGATCAGCTTCTGAGTCTACAAGTATGAGAATGTCGATATCGGATTCTTCAGTAGGTAGGCCGTGGAGCACTGAGCCGAACAAGATGACTGATTTGATTTCTGAAAATTTTTGTTTTACTTCTTCTGCATACTGTTCTGCCACTTTTCTGAGTGGTCGAGAATCAATTGATCCCAGGTTTTCCAGAGCGTCTATGTAGGGGGAGTCCTGGTTCAAGCTGACTAATTTGCTGCCACCTTTCTCTTCTACATTGATTATCCCGAAGTTTTCTAGCTTTCCAACCAGGCCATGCGTGGTTTTGTAGCCCACGCCGGATTTCTCTGATAGCTCGGAGATAGTGAAATCCTGATCTCTGTTTTGGAGAAGTGTGTTCAGGACCTTCAGCCTCTTTTGTTTCATCAGCGTTTGGGTCAGGGTTCCGTCCTCCATGTTATGTAACTAACTACATAGCTTTATGTAGTTTTCCCATAATCTTGTGCATGTACCTACTGTAGATTGGGGGGGGTTGCCTAAAGTTAAATTAGGAGATAGTTTTGGCTGTTAAATCACTGTGGAGTGTATTTCAAACTTTTTTCTACCTTTTCAAGGTCATAAAGCTTTAGATCTTCTCTTTGTTCGGCTGTTTGCTTGAGTTTTTGTGTGAATCCGTTTTTGGAGAAAAGCGTGTACTTTACTTTTCGATCCTTGTTTTTCCATCGGACTTTTTCGGTTTTTTCTTCGAGTTGTCTTAGAAGATTTTCTCCGATTTCTTGGTTTGTCCATTTAGCCTCGCCTAGCAGGATCTTTTTTTCTTGTTCGTCCAGTGCTACTACGTCTATTTCGTGTTCTCTGTACCACCATTTGCCGATTTTGGTGTATTCTCCTGATTTTTGTATGGTCTCGCGGCAGATTTGTTCGAATGTTTCTGCGGCCTGGTGTTTGAGGTCGTTCATGATGGTTTCTGATGCTTTGTCTGGGTTTTCTTCTACTGTTGATTTCTGTGAGTGAATATTCCTGTACCAGAACCGGATGAAGTTGTCCTTAATTTGGTAGATCGACCTCTTGGTTTTCTGGGAAGAAGTCACAGGAGTGGTTCTTTCGATCAACCTGAGTTTCTGTAATCTTTTGAGGTACTGGGGCATTGTTCCGCTGGATATGCCGGTGTTGTTCGATATTTCATTCAGTGTTGTGTGGCCGTTAGCGATTGATTCTAAGATGCCGGCGTACCGTGAAGGCTGTCTAAGCTCCTGTCTAAGCAAGAATTCAGGTTCTTCGAAAAGTGCTGAGGACGGATTAAGTATTTCGTCTCTAATGTTCTGCTCCAATCTTTTGGAATAATCGAAGCTTGTTAGATACATTGGAGTTCCGCCTGTAACTGCGTAGGATCTGACAGCATCCTCTATACTGTAATTAATCACTTTCAGTGATTCTGCGAACCGGAACGGTTTGAGGTCGATCTGACCTGTTCTCCTGCCGTATAGAGGGCTTTCGTATCCTAGGACATCGTCCAGCATCACGCTTACCGTTGAACCCGAAAGTATTACCATGGATTCTGAGTTTTCCCTCAGTATTTCGTCCACCAGGTATTGGAAGTGTGAAGCTAATGGTTCATTTGATTCTATGGCGTATGGGAATTCGTCGAGCGCTAGAATTATTTTTTCTTGCTTGAGTTTTTCCCCTATGTATTCTACTGTTTCTCTCCAGTCCTCTAATTTCGGTTCTGGTTCGTCGAAGTAGTCGGCAATACTAGCTGCAAGACGTTCTCTCTGACGTTTTTCCGTGTCCTGTGAGAACAAGTGATAGATATGTGGTTTGTTCTGGCAGAAATGTTTGATTAGTTCGGTTTTGCCCACTCTTCTTCGGCCGTAGAGTATGAAAAGTTCAAAGCTGCCGCTACTGTATTTTTTTTTCAGTGCTTCTAGTTCTTTTTCACGGTCAAAAAACCTCATGAGTCATTACCACGATAATAATTAACACGATAATGTTTTATTAATTTTGTGATGTGGCCTCTAGAATTAGGTTTGGGTCGAGAAAGAACATTAAATAGAGGTCGGAGTGGACCGTCCCTAGCTCGAAACCTGTATTTACTGCGCTTCCTCTTGTCTAACTATAGGAGATTAGGCTTTAAGT
>JBDGSI010000057.1:1289-4996 GCA_042217615.1 Candidatus Nanohalobium sp. | reverse complement strand
GATCCGTGAAGGCTTTGAGGTGGAGATCACTGATGTCGCGGCCCGCGGCCTGGAAGAAGAATGGGAAGGAAAAATACTGGATCAGGACTCGGTTGAAGAGTTGATCGAGCTTTCCCGTGAGTACGGTTTTAATGCGGGCGGTGAAGGCGGCGAATACGAGACCAGGGTGGTCGGTTTTCCTGAGGAAATGGGTCGGTAGTTATTTCTTGGTAAGTTGTTTTATTTTCTGAAGCAGTTCTTCCCCATTTTCGACTTGGAAATCGGCTTTACCAAGGCCCTGTTTTCTTGTGCCGTCGATCGCTATACAGTTCATACCTGCTCTTTCAGCTGCTTCTACACCGTTTTCTGAGTCCTCAACTACTATACACTGCTCTGGAGCTGTGTCAAGCCTTTCAGCAGCGTATTCATAGATATCTGGATCAGGCTTACTTTTCACCGGTATATCCTCGGAGCTGATAACGGCGTCAAAGAACTTCTCTAGTTCAAAACGGTTTAAGACTATTTTGATCCAGCTCTTTGGAGATGAGGAGCATAGACCTACATCTACATCGCTTAATCTAAGAGTCTCCAGGGCTTTTCTTAGCGAAGGCCTTAACTCTACCTTCTCTCTGTAAAGCTGTTCAGCTTGTTTATCAAAGGCCTGACTGAACTCTTCGGATGTAATTTCTTCATCGAGCTGAGGAACAATTTCCTCGTATATATCATCTATTGCCATACCTGTTAAATCTGAGAAATCGAAATCCTCTGGAGCTCCTAACTCCTTGATCAAATCCTCTGCAGAGTCTTCCCAGTAATCCTCGCTGTCGACGATTACACCATCCATGTCAAAGATAAAGGCTTCTACCATCACTTTCTTCTGAAAAAGGCCTGAATGCTTTCCAGTTAAAAAACCTTCTTTTTAGGAGTTCTAGCTTTTTTCACTCTAGGTATTCAAATACTTCTCCCAGCCTGAGGCTTTCTCTACCAGCTTTCTCAAGTAAAGCTCCGGCTGTCAAGCCTTCAGCACATGGCATCCAGGGCCCATAATCTCCCTGTTCTACCTGAATATAGATTTCACCGTCTTCCCTGTAAAGACGTACTTCCTGTGAATCATAGTACAGGCTATCTCTTGGAGAATAGTCTGGAGAAACGTCCCTATTTTTCGAAGTTTCAACAGATCCAGCAGTTGATTCTGCTCCCAAATTGACCCCTGGGAGAAAAGTTTGGCTTTCCTGGCTTTTAAACGGATCCGAAAAATTAAGTACCGGAGTTCCCAACTAATGTATTGGGTACTTCCTTTTCCAAAGAGGCCTTTCCCCTCATTGTTGAGGGAAAAAGGTTTGTTTTTCAAGGCCTGTATTCTTGGAGGTCTTCTCCGATTGTGTACCGGGTTTCCTGTTTTTCTTCTTTCCGTGTCATCTGGTTGAAGTGCTCAGAGCTGTTTACAAGCACTACTTTGTCTGCGTTTATCTTTTCTATCTCTTCTTTAAGTTTCTCTCCTGTTGCATGGTTTTCGTCTTCTTCAACGTGTTTTTTGAAAAGATACATTCCATCTACAAAGGCTATATCTGCGTCTCTGTATGCCTGGTTCTCCGGCAGCTTTTTCAGGTCAGGTATGTAGACAATTTTCTTTCCATCTTTCTCTACGGCAAAGCCCTGCATCGGCATGTTCTCTGCGTGCTCCACTTTAAAAGAATGTACTTCTGCATCTCTAATTCTTTCAGAACTGTTCTCCAACCTGTGGAAATCTATGTTTACCCAGGGAAAGCTTCCCTCAATATACTCTTCAACAGCTCCACTACCGTACAGCTTTACATCCTTATCAGTAAAAGTATGTAGCTGATGGAGCTCAGGTAACCCGCCGAAATGATCTACATGGCAGTGAGTGGCGAAAAACGCATCCACACTGCCGGTTTCAACCTCTAAAAGCTGTTGACGGATATCAGGTCCTATATCAAAAACCATTGAGGCCTCAGAAGTCTCAACCAGAAGGCCTGTCCTCAACCGCTCCTGACCCTGTCTACAGTACCTGCAGTCGCATAGAGGTACAGGCATTCCAAGAGGATCACCGGTTCCCAGTAAAACAGCTTTCAAATCCTGCCACCTCCTTCCCTAACTGTTCCTAGCATAACAGGTTTGAGAAGAGCCGAATTGAAAAAATCTTCTACACCTGGAAACCTGGTTCAAAGAACTCATACTCCTCTATCTCGCTACCGTCCTCACTGAACCTGAAAACAGCTTCAAAACGCTTACCGTCAAACATCTTCGGCATCCAGACCTCGTCGTCCGGCCACATCTCGTCGTAAGGCATATCATCTATCGGGAACCATTCAGGCCTTGCCTCCTCAGTCTCCTCCGCAGTTCCCTCGTAGCTATCCGCTGTGAAGACGTGAACGTGCTGATCCGGGTCGCCGCCGAAGAAAAACTTTAACTCAGCCACTTTCTCAAGGCCTTCAACCTTTATTTTTGTTTCCTCATGGAACTCGCGCTTCGCTGCTTCTCTCGGAGTCTCATCTCCCTCGAGCTTTCCGCCGGGACCGTTGAAGTTTCCGGCGCCGTGACCTCTCTTCTTCTCGATCAAGAGGACTTCACCGTCTTCTATCAGGTAAGTCAACGTAGCCTCCGTCCATTCACTCATAATACTGGGGATTTGAGGGCCTGTTCTTTTACAGTTTTCCTAGATCAGCAAAGCTGTCAGGAAAACCAGTAGCATAAGACCTGTCAAAACACCCTGCACCAGGACAGAACCCAGCATCGAAGCCGTCGTATAAAGAGCCGCCTTCAAACTTCCATCAGAATCCTGAGTCAACAAGTACTCACGCAGATACACGACAACCGTAATGCCCAGGATCGTGCCGAAAGGCCCTGCCACAAAGAAAAACAGGGCTCCAGCGACCGCAGCAGCATGGACAGTCCTATCAGAAGCACCACCCGCCTTCGAACCTATTGCACCGGCAAACAAGTCAAACAGTAAAGCAGTAAGGCCTGTCAGATACAGTAAAACAACGATTAGTATGTGTGGCTGTGTGAAACCTGTGCTCCACCAGTAAACAGTGACACCTATCAACGAGACCAGCGCTCCCGGCATCACAGGAGCAAAAGCCCCGACAACACCGAGGATCAGAAGCAGCAAAGCGACGACGGTCAAAACTTCCATACCGCCGGTATAGGCCTCAACAAGTTAAACCCTTCGGGACTTCGCAGGCCTCATACCGTACTCATCCAGGACGTTCTCAATACTGTAATCCATCACGAAATCCATGTAGGCCTCCGCTTCCTGTTCATCATCGAACAGGTTGTACGGCAGATCGATCGTATGAACATCAGGATCCTCATCCTGCAAACTTGACACAGGTTCTTCATCGCCCGCAAAACCAAACTCGTACACCATGATCAAATCCCACTCAAGGCCTTCAGGCGCCTCCTCCAAACGCAGAGTACCGGAACCGTCAATACCGCTGATATGATAAGTCGGATAATCGCGGCCGGAAGAAGGCCTTTCTGGAAGCCTTCTCCACTCCTCACCGGAAGAGAGATCCTCAGATTTCAACTCGTCGTCAGAACCGTCCAAAACCTCTTCAACACTCGACATAACCCCTCTCCACATTTTTTAACCGAGGTCCCGAAAGGCCTGCTGTGTCAGGCCTTAACATGATCAAACTCTGTAGGTGAGTTTGGGCCAGACGGGATTTGAACCCGCGACCGCTCGGTGACTCTGACGGTACTAC
>JBDGSI010000057.1:0-1279 GCA_042217615.1 Candidatus Nanohalobium sp. | reverse complement strand
TGAGCGTAACCAGTCGTAAGAGCCGAGCGCTCTGCCAGACTGAGCTACCGGCCCTAGTCGGTAGGTAGTGGTTTCAGGCGGTGGTCAGGTGAGAAGCATGTGTGCTTCGTGCTGAGCTACCGGCCCTAGTTTTGCCCGTGTGTCAGGTATCTAGTGTTTCTAGTGTTAAGTTTTATAGGAGGTGGCGTTTGATGGAGTTTTTTGTTGACTTAAGTTTTGAGGCCTTGTTTTTTGGTTGTTTTGTATGAAAGGTAATTTTCTGTGTGGACGGGATTTGCAGGTTTTTCTTGAAGAAGGAGATCTGCGGTCTTTGGAGGATGGTTCTTTGGAGGGTCCTCTGTATGATTCTTCTGAGGAGGTCGGTGATCTGGTCTTGAGGTATGATGAGGGTTATGATGCTGTGAGGCCTGGTGTTACGAGGGAGAATGGTTCTGTGGAGGTTGTTGTTGGTGATCGGCATCTGGGTGATGTTAGAGATGGTGAGGCCTTCAGTTCGAACGGTGGTCGTTATCAGGAGATCTCCGGTGATGCTGCAGTGAAGTTGTTTCCGCCTGATGAGAACTTTGACTTCACATATCAGCTTGACTAGTGACCGAAGCTTCTATAGAAAGTTTATGAACTAGAAAGTTAGAGAGGAAAAGGTAGAAGAGAAGTTTATTCTTTGAGCTCTGTTTTCCTGATTTCGAGCTCTCTGAATGGGTAGATGTTGTCTGCAAGGTCTCTCATTTCTTCCTGGATCTTGTCCAGGAAAATGTTTTCCATGAATTCTTCGTAATGCTGTTCGGAGGCCTTTTGGTTGAGAAGGTCTTTAAGCTCGTTTCTAACTCCGTTCAGCGTTGAGGAAGATGTTTTCTTCAGTGTTCCTCCAACAACTTTAACACGTACTTCCCGGCCGTCTTCAGTCTCTACATCATGTACGAGGTCGAAACGGTCGCTTCTTTTCTGTACAAGTCTGGAGACAAATTCTGAGGAAACCTCCATTCCGTCGATCTCTGTAAAGGCCTTATTACCTTCTACATCTGTTACCTTCATGGAGACATCTGCGTAGTATTTGTCTGTGTCGTCCATTACCTCGTTTAAGCTTTCTTTAACCCTGCGTCCCATTACCTGTGAATCCTTTTCAGCAGGTGTCTCTGAAATAGTATCGGCATCGAAAATATCAGGTGCCTGAATTTCATACCAGTTTTTCTGGAGTACAGCCTTAGCCATGTATCCCCGAACGGGTCAAAACTTTATAAACGGTGTGTAGAGCACAAGTAAAATATGGATATAGAATTTT
>JBDGSI010000056.1:0-16456 GCA_042217615.1 Candidatus Nanohalobium sp. | reverse complement strand
TTTCATTTATATCCCTGTCAAGAAGCCTGTAATCTATTCCCTGCTGTTCTGCTGTTTCTACAGCCTTTATCAGTTCCTCTCCTGGCTCCACCCCTTCTGCAAGGCCTAGTCTTCTCTGATATATTGAAAGAAGAAGGTTTACAAGAAGCAGGAATCCTTTTCCTTCTCTGATAGCTTCCGCCACGTTCATGTCTTTCCAGCCGCTTCCCTCTTTCAAAGATTCGTAACGGGATTCATCAAGCTCTACACCTACCAGATCAGGGCTTTCCTTCCTGATAACTTCCTCAACTTCATTAATACTTTCCTCCGAAATATGGGCAGTTCCCACTATAGTTACTTTCCGGTCGCCGAGGTCAACTTGATCTCTCAAAAAATCTTTACACCCTGTAGAGCTGGCTGTATAAGCCTCAGTGCTCCAGGCCTTTAAAACAGGAAGTTTACAGGTAATCCCTATCTTTTAACACCGAGAAGTTCAAAGTAACGTAGTGTAATGATTGAAGTTGAAGGCCTGAAAAAGAGTTATGGCAGCGTTGAGGCCTTGTCCTCTGTGGATCTGAAGGTTGAGGAAGGGGAGATTGTAGGTGTTTTAGGTCCTAACGGTGCTGGAAAGTCTACTCTTATCGAAGTCTTGACCGGTCAGACAGGTAGGGATGCCGGTTCTGTCTCCGTGATGGGTGTTGATCCTGAGGAAAGCCCTGTTAAGCTTCGTGAAAAGCTTGGTATACTTCCTGAGAGGGAGGATCCTCCAAGTTTTCTGAAGGCTGGAGAATACCTTGACTTTGTAGCCGATATCCGGGATGAGAGTATTGACAAGGAGTTCTGGAAGGATATGTTCAACCTTGAAGGAAAGATGGAGAAGCTTACATACCATCTTTCCAAAGGCGAGAGGCAGAAACTGATGATTATACAGGCCTTCTTCCATGAGCCAGGACTTGTGTTTATAGATGAGCCTTTAGTGAACCTAGATCCGTTTATCCAGGAGAGAGCTAAAGAACTTTTCAGACAGAGAAAAGAGGATGGAGGGACAGTTTTCCTATGCACACATGTAGTCTCTCTTGCTGAGGAAGTATGTGACCGTGTTTTCTTCCTGAAGGATGGAAAAGTTACAGAAGTCATTGAGGACCCTGAAAATCTTTCAGAGAAATTCCTGGACCAGGAAGAATGACAGAAGAGAAAAGCCTGTTCAAGCAAATGATGAAGGAAGAATGGAGGATGCATTCCACACTTTACAGAGGCAGATCATTCGCCGCCTTCCCCTTACTAGTGTTCGCATTCACATTCACTTTCTCCTACGCAACAGTCAACTTCTCCACACTCGGATCAGAAGCAGTTGGAACAGCCACAATGATAGTATCCCTGTTCCTAGGCCTTGCCGTCGGAAGCCTTGGATTTTCAAGCAGAGACGCCATGAAAAACGTTTTAGGAGATACAAACCACCTTATATACTCTTCAAGAACACTTCCAATCTCAAAGAAAAAACTGCTTGCCGACTTCCTCGTAAAAGACCTTGCATACTACACAATCCTATTCCTTGCACCTCTGGCCGCAGCTGTTCTCCTCGGAACAGGTCTGAAAGCTGCTTCAAGCCTTCTGCTTATACCACCGCTCTTCCTAACCGGTATAGCAACAACATTCATACTTGCAAGAGTCTCAGTTGACAGGCCTTCAATAAGCATACTTAACTTTGAAAAAATCGAGGCCTTGGAGCCCATAGCCGATAAATCCCTTATAGATATCTTCAGATCCAGTGGAGGCCTTCTAAAAATATTTTTCTCGCTTGGAATACTTACAGCTTTTTACTGGTACGTAGTACTGTTCTACCCTGCCGCAGAACTGCTTTTGAACAATCCTTTGATCTCTTACAGCGTGATGATAGGTCTTCTCAACCTTTCAGTGTACAACTGGCTGAACCGTTTTGACTCGCTTGAAGACTACCTGTACCTTCCTCTCGATAAAAGACACGTACTTACAGGGAAAGAAGAGGCCTACATGGTTTTAACGCTGCCTATAACCATTCTCCTGATTTCCGTATCTTACCTTTTCTATCCTCAGCACTTCTTCATTTCAGTTGCCACAGGTATAGCCGCAACACTCTACAACCTTGCTGCTGCAATCCATACAACAGGCCTTAAACCTAATGAAAAACTTTTCGACACCTGGACCTTCCTGAAGTACATGGTAATCGAAAACGTGGTAGCAGCACCTTTACTAGCTCTCTCAGTGATCTACAGCTATCCAAACCAGTATATTTACATGGCAGTGCTGTGCTTCGCCGTTATAACCGCCTTGCTCTACCTCCGTCAAAGAGACACAGGAAGAAAAGAATACGGTAACATCTACAGATAGGTCAGCCGTAGAAAGAGGTAAAAACCTTTCAAACCTTCTTTTACCGCTATGCGCCAGCATAGAGGAGACTAAAATAGGAAAAAGGATTTTATTTATTGAGGCCTTAAGAGTAGTTTATGAAGCGTGTTCATTTGTGGGTTTCTGGAAGAGTTCAGGGCGTCGGTTTCAGAGCTTCAACCCGTCGGAGAGCAAGGAACAACGATGTAACTGGCTGGGTGAAGAACCTTGAGGATGGACGTGTTGAAGCAGTTCTGGAAGGAGATGAAGAGGATGTCGCAGAAGTAATGGACTGGATGAGAGAAGGACCTTCAATGGCGAGAGTGGAAGACGTAGAGTTTCAGGAAGAGAAGCCTGAAATCCTGGAAAGATTCAGGATAAAAAGAGACTGAAAAAGGCCTTTAATGAATGGATTGAAAAAGGTTCTGATTTTAAGTGGTTTTTATCGAGGAGGTGTTTAGTTTTTGAAAGGAGAAGTCAGTTTCTTCCATGATGAAAAGGGATACGGATTCATAGAGACCCCGGACATGGACGACGATGTATTCTTCCACGTCAACGATCTTGATATAGACGCTATAGAAGAAGGAACAGAAGTCGAGTTTGACACGGAAGAAGGCGACAAAGGAACAAAAGCAGTAAATCTAGTCGAGGCCTAAAAAAGTAGCTCAGGCCTCTAAGAAGTTCAAAAGGTTTTCCCCACTCTTTTTTTACTCTCTATTCAACTCTTTTACTCAAAAACCGGTTAGACCGGTAAAAGGCCTTCAACACGTACTACAGAAGTTAATATGGCAGCGAGAAGAGGTATTAGAGCTAAAGCTGTGTCTTGAAAAAGCTCTGCTGTTTTAAAGGCCTTCTCTATGTTTTTCAATAAATTTTTCGGCTTCCTCAACTGCTTTCTCCCTGTTGGTGAAGCCGTACTTAGGAGTTCCTATATCTTCCTCAAGGCCTTCAGATTTAATGGTGTAGAACCCGTTATCCTTCTTCTCTACCGTTACCTTCGCCCCGGTATCTGTGTGAGTCCAGGTATGGTTCTGCCTCTGCCATTCACCTACCTCCCTAAGGTCTTCGCAGTAGGACGAGTACCTTTTGTTACCTTTCCTCGCCACCAGTAAGGCCTCCCCATCTTTATAGATAATGTACTCTCCGCCGCCAGGGCCTTCAACCAGAGCTTCCTCACCCACCTGTTTTACAGTAAGAGGAGCCTTCCTGTCGTTAAACAATAGTTTCATCCCTTCCGAAAGATCCTCAAAGTCAATCTCCTCAGGCATAATATTCAACAATACAGGGTAGAACTATTTTAGCTACCGTCTGCCACCAGTCGATACTAAAAAGTTCAGCGATAAAGAAGGTTTTAAACAGATGGAAGACAGCTCCGAAGATTTAAATGAAGGCCTTCTAACACAGAAGTTCGAGTTGGGACAGGACAGAAAGGAAGATGAGATTTCCACGTAAAAGGTAGGAGAAGAGGGCTGAACTGGACTGAAGGTAGTCCTGAAAGCAGGCAAAAAGCAGAAAAAGAGGCCTTCACCCAGTACCTAGGAAGACCTGCCTTTGGAGGAAAGCTTGAAGAATTACCTGTAATCGGGAGTTACTGGGAAGGTAGAAGAGAGAAGAGAATGGATACCTTCTACGAGGCAGCGGCTGAAGAAATCAGAGAAGAGAACGGAGACCTGGAAATTGAAGTGGAGTACGAGTAAACAGCCTGATCAAACAAAATTTTTTATACACTAAAAAACTTCACCGAGAATAAGGTTTCTATATGTCAACCAAAGGTCTTGAGAAAAAATACGTGTTGGACACCTCCGCATTCCTGACAAACTACATAAGAGATGAAAACCAAGGCCTTGAACCGGCTGTGAAACAGCTTCTTGAAACGTTTGAAGAAGCAAACAGAAAGAAAGGCCTTGAGTTTTACATGCCTCCCTCCACTTTTGCAGAGCTTAGAAAGATTTTAAGATCTAACAATGTCGAGGAAGAAGTTATTGAGAGTTTGGAGGCCTGGGTGTCAAAGAAAAGTCCTTCAAGGTTTGAGGTTTCGGTGCCTGGAGAGGTAGTAGCTAACTTTATAGAGGATATGAGGGAGAGAGTGAATAAAGGCCTTCGTGACGCGGAGAAAGCTGTGAGAGAGCTGGAGGATACTGAGGAACCTGAGAAGGAGCATTATACTGCTGAAGATGTTGTTATCTCTGATTTAAGGGATAAGTACAAGGAGACTATGAGGAAGGGTATTCTTGATTCACGTGAGGATCTTGATATGATACTTTTGGCCAGGGAGCTGGATGCAACGCTTGTGACTGAGGATAAAGGAGTGATTGAGTGGTCTGAGGACTTCGGTATCAGCTATGTTAAAGGCCGTAACCTTCCAAAGGTTCTTGAAGAATACCTGGAGCAGTAGACAAATTCGAGCTTTTGAAAGAGTTCTGAAGTAAAACGGTTAAATTATTGAAGTTTTACTCCTACTACCGTGGAAATCCAGAAAGCTAAATCCCTTGATCAACTGTACGAAGAAGTAAAAGACTACAGCCTGGTCCTCACGGCAGAAGCCTCCACTGCTGACGCACTGAACAGGAGAATAGACACTGTAAAAACAGGTAAATTTGCTACAACACCTCAAAGACTGGCTTACGGCGATGAACTAGCTGAAGAAGACTTCAAAAGAGAAATATTCCTTAAACTTGTAAATGAAAAAGGCCTTGGCTGGAAACAGACCTCCTACCTTCTAAGCAACGCTATAAGCTGCTGGAAAGAGACAGGCAGCCTAGAAAACCTGGAAGACCACGGTTTCAAGGGAGAAGCTGTTGGAAAAGTAGTAGAAACACTGAAAAACACAGAAAATCCTTTAAAGGCCTTAGAAAACTATAGAGTATCTGAAGAAAGAGATGTAGCTGTTATAGCTCCTTACCAATTGAATAATCTGGATAGGAAAATACTTCCAGACAGTTACACAGAGATAAGTGTTTTCACAGATGAAAGGTGGAGTCTTCCGGAGTTCAATATTTTTAATTCGGCGAACGGCCTTGTACAGGCCTTGAAGCAGAGTATTGAGGATAATGGTGCGGAGAATATAGGGGTAGTGGTTAATCCTTCTTCCGGCTACCAGACCCTTCTGGAATCTCTTCTTGAGGCCTCCGATATCCCTTATTTGAAGCAGCAGGATCTTTCTGAGGACGAGGATTTAAGGACTTTTCTTTCTTTGATGCGGACAGGTCTTTCCTCTAAACGAGTCCGTGTAAAAGATATTAAGCCGGTGCTGCAGGAGTTGAATGTTCCTCTGCCTTCTGGAGGAACTGAAAAATTTGTTGAAGACCTTGAAGAAGGCGAACTGGAGAGCTTCAGAGAGTTTTTCACTGCTATGAGGCATTTGCCGTTTGAAGAAGTTGTCAGGAAGTATGAAGAGTTTACAGACAGAGGTTTAGACTCTGTCAAGTCAATTTTAGAGGAGTTAAATATTGAGGATGAAACAGTATCTGAGGGACGTATTAACCAGATCGAGTACTATCTTGACAGTTTTGCTCCTAGTGAGGATATTGAAGAGGATGGTGTGCTGTTTGCAGATCCTAAAAAGGTTTCACGTGTTGACAGGCCTCTAGTATTTTTTGTTGGGATGGATGCAGATTGGAGGGAGGAATCAAGGAGCCTTCCATGGATAAATCAGGATAAAAGAGAGGAAAATAATCTTAAGGACTTTAAGTCACTGATTCAAAGCGGAAAACCTGTTTTCATGGTCCAGGATAAGGAAATGAATGAGGATATCAAACCCTGCTTCTACCTAAATGAACTTCTGGAGGAAGAGTTCACAAATTTCCGCCAGCTACCGCATAAAAGAGTTAAGCCCAGCGGAGAGAAATCAGGTACAGGATTCAAAAGAAAAAACCTTGAAATCAAACAGGAAAAAGTTGAAGCATTAAGCCAGTCATCTCTAAACAATCTTGCAATGTCTCCACGCTTCTACTATGTTTCAGAACTGGTTTCAGACGTTGACGAAGAAAGACTGGAGAAAGGCAACCTTTTCCACGACTACGCAGAGTTCTACGTAAACTACCCAGAGTTCATGGAAGAAAAAAAAGATGCTGAAGTTGTAGAGTTCATGCTTAACCGTATAAGGCCTTACGCAGATGACCTGGATCTTGAAAAACTTGAAACAGAGTTTAAAGTAGGTATAAAGAACATCAGAGAATTTGTGGAAGAGAAAGAGGTTTCAAGACAGGAGTTAGAGAGTTACGAGAAAAAGGATCGGGAGAAAAACATTTTCTCCGATAAATACGGTAAGCCTATCCGTTCAAAAATCACTGAGATGTGGTTTGAAGACAAGGAGCTTGGAGGAAAAGGAAAAATCGACTTCATACAGAATAAGCAGAACCTTGTTGACTACAAATCAGGAAGAAAGAAATCCTGTAAAAAGATAATTAAGAAATCAAAGATCGGTTTACACAGCGAAGAACGTTATCCCAACTTCCAAGCACCCATGTACCTTGCCTACCACCGAAAACAGTTCCCAGACCAAGAGCTTAACTTCACATTCTTCCACTTCCTGGAAAACATAGGCGAAGAAGTCGCAGGAAAGGCCTCAAACGCCGATAAGACAGTAGAACTTACTTATTTCCCCGAAACCTTTCAGGAAAAAGCAGCTTCAAATAAGGCCTTTGAAAAACTGATTAAAGATGTGGCAAAAAGCAATGATAGAAGGAAAACACTGGAAAAACTTGGATGCCACCAGTTCAAAGATTTCATGGCAGAAAACAGTCCTCCAAAGACTCATGATAAAGAAGAGATGCTTAAATCAGATTTTGCAGAGAAATTTAAGGATTACGCAGAGAAAGAGGTTGGAGACTACAAATACGTTAGGAACGGAGTAGAGTCAGCGCTGAAAAAGCTTGTAGATTTCCACAGCCAGAACTTTTTCAAAAAGGATATCGACAGGTTTGAAGAATTCCTTCAACAGAAAATCAGCGAACTTAACGAATACAGAGACTCCAGATTCCCTCTAGATGCAAATCCCGATGACCTGCCTGACCGAGACCTGATAACCAAATGACAGAAGACAGTGTAACCCCCAACAAGCAACAGAAAAAACTTGTAAAGAACACTGAAGGCCTTTACCTTGTAAATGCAGGAGCAGGTACGGGCAAGACGTTTACAATCACTAGGAGATACGTTAAGATTTTGGAGAACGCTGAACCAGACGATATTTTCCTTGCAACTTTTACAAGGAATGCAGCGGATGAAATGGCGGAGAGAATAGCTTCAGAATCTGGTTACGAGGCCTCAGATATATGGGATGCTCCGATTTCAACGTTCCACAGTCACTGTCAGAAGATTCTGGAGAGAAACGGTTTCTCAGTGCCTCAGGAGATAGGTATAGATGACAGGATTGAAAGCATTGATGTCCTGGAAAGCCAGATACGTGAGCGACAGGAATTTAACCGTTTCATGGATTCTTTTATCCAGGAAAGACCTGAGTACTCCGATTTTTACAGGATTACACGGAGTTATGATAATCTTCTTCACCTGGTTAAATCCTTGGCCTCTAAAGGCATAATCCCTGAGGAAGAAGGCTGGTACCAGGATACAGAGGCCTTCCTGGACGGCGATAAAGAAGAGTTCCTTGAACTGTTTGAACAGGCTAACAGGCCTCGGAAATCGGAAAACGGTCAGAAGCAGAGCGATCTCCGTTCCCGTCTCTACAGTTTCAAATACAAGAACTTTCCTGAGGATGCTCCAACAGAAGAGGATGTACGGGGAGGCTATGGAACTAAGACTGTGAGAAAAGACTTCGGCAGGAAAGCCTTTGAAGAGGATAGAGAAGAGCTTAAGGCCTTCATACATGATCTCTACTTTGAATACGTGCGTTACTGTCTTTCAAGAAATTACCTGAATTTTTCATTCCTCATGGTTTTTGCCTACATCCTTTTGAGGGAAGATAGCAGTGTTAGGAAGCGTGAAAGCTTTGAGTACATGATGATTGACGAGTTTCAGGATACTAATCCTCTCCAGTTCAAGCTTGCCTTGCTGCTGGCGGATAAACCTAATATTGCTGCTGTAGGCGACTGGAAGCAAAGTATCTACAGTTTCCAGTATGCTTCAGTGGAGAACATTAAGGAGTTCCGTCAGCGGTTGAAAAAGTTCAAGAAAGAGCTGAACAGGGACAGGACCAGGGTAGACTTCCCTGTGGAAGAAGTTAAGGAAATCAAGTTGACAAAGAACTACAGGTCAACACAGCAGATCCTGGATCTGGCGGAACAGAGTCTAGGCCTTCCAGCAAACAAGTACGAAAACGTTGATGAAAAAAGCGTTAAAGGCCTTGAATCAGAGATAGAGAATCAGGAGTCATGTATAGAGAAGTATGTTGCTGAGGAAGAGGTTGAAGCTGTTTTAACCAAGATCCTTGAGATAGTTGGAAACCCTGACTATATTTACGGTGAAGAAGAGAGAGAACTGGACTACAAAGATGTAGCTGTACTTACACGTACCAGAGGATTCGGCCTTAAACTACAGGAGAAAGCTCGGGAACACGGCATACCCGTCGCATATGAAGGAGGTGTAGAGCTATTCAAGACCGATCCTGCCATCCTGCTTCTTGCATGGCTCAGAGTACTTAACAACAAGCACTCAAGGAATGGCTGGGCAGTAATCCTTGAAAGAGCAGGTTACAGACTTGAAGAAGCAAGGAAAATCCTGGAAGAAGACGAAGAATACGAGTACCCGGAAGACATGAAGGCCTTCAGGGAAAAACTAGGTGAACTTAACTCAGTCAGCGGGGTCTGCAGAACAGTCTTCAAAAAATACGGTTACTCCAACGCCTTCACAGACCGGATAACAGAAGTTCTTACAGACGTATTCACCTCCAGCTACATGAACCTAGGCGAACTAATCCAGTTCATAGAGGAGAATATTGAAGAAAACGAGATATACGAAGTAGACTCCTCAAAAAACAGGAACACAGTTAAAATCCAGACAATACACGCCGCGAAAGGCCTTGAATACCCTGCGGTTTTCATAGCGGATGTTAACCAGGGCAAGTTTCCCTCAAAGAATTCGGACTCTAAAGCTATAACTTATCAAGATCCTGTAGGCCTTAGACAGAGAAAAATCTACAGGAACGAGGGATTAGCCTTTGAATACGATAACTGGAGGACAGAGATCCTGATGAAATCTCTTTCCGGAGACTACGATGAGGAAAGACGGTTGATGTATGTGGCCATGACCAGAGCCGAGCAACACCTCTTCATAACTGCTGAAGAAGGAAGGGAATCAACTTTCTTCAAAGGCCTTGATCCAGAAGCTTCAATGCTTGAACCCGATATTAAAGATGTAAAGGTTGATGAAGAAAAACTGGAAGTGTTCGAGGCAGAGAAACCTGATAGAGAGAGGAAAGAACTGCTTTCCGTCCACTCAAAGATGGAGGTAGAGGAAGAAGGCGACAGAGAAAAAGGAGAAAAACTTCACAGATTCGCAGAAAAATACGTCAAAAACAATGCAGACGCCTCCACAAAGAGGCAGAAAGCAGTTAAAAAATTTATTGACTCTCTTCAGGGAATTAAAGAAGCTGAAAAGGAGATAAGAGTTTCTTCAGGAAGAAAAGTCTACAGCGGAGTAATAGATCTTGTGCATAAGACAGAGGAGAAAGTAGAAGTTATCGAGTACAAGACAGACTCCCACCCAGGAAACATGGAGCAGTACGTCAAACAGCTTAAAACCTATGTTAAAGGCCTTGAACAGAAATTTGACAAACCTGTAGAAGGCAAGATTGTCTGTGTAAAAGAGAATGGATCCCTTTCAATTAAAGAACTTGACATCCCTCAAGATAATACATGAACTACAGATTCCTATCCCTCTTGATAGCAGTCCTGGTACTATCCACAGGTACAGGCTACATTTTAGGCCTTCCCTCACCTGATAAAAAGAGGCAGAAAGTTTTCCAGGCAAATTCTTCTGTTAACGCCTCAAATCCTGTGACAACTGCAGCCTTCGACAATAAATCAGTGGATCTAGTGGCTCAAGGATCAGGGAAAACCGTAGAGTTCTACATCAATAACGGAGAACGTATAGTGAAGCTGGAAGGCCTTGAAAGAGACGGCGAAATCCATGAACTGAAGAGGATATTTACTGTAGAGAAGGAAATGTATCTGTTCAACATGAGTTACCGGGACTCTAACAAGACTGAAGGCGACCAGTTCCTGAAGCTTCACAGTGTTAGAAAGCTTTAACATTGCGTTCTGAGCTGTACAAACCTATTTAAACAGAAGTAACTGTATATGCCTTTATGCCCGAGGTAGAAGACTTCTCCAGAAAGGACTATGCTATAATGACTGGAGGCCTTACGATCGCAGTTCTAGGCGGAGTTGCCAGGCAAGTAGGCCTTATCTCCAGCAGTGTCACTCAGCTCATAACTCTGCTAGTCTTGATAACTGCTCCAGTATCTATCTACAGCGGTAGAAAGCTTTGGGGAGGCGAAGTTGCCAAGAACATGGAGCTTGTAGCTATAGGCCTTGGAGCCGTAATTCTTCACAGGATTCCTGAACTTCTCTGGGGTTCAAAGTTCCTCGCACAGCTCGGTCTATCAGATCCGTTCTGGAAAGGATTCTTCAACTTTCTCGGAGCTGTAGGATTTGCAATAGTCAGCTACGGGTTCTACGGATTCTGGAAGGTTGCGAAAGCCGACTTCTGACCGCCTTACTGGTGTGAACCTTTATCAACTGAAATACCTAAATACAGTTTAGAAATCCATGATTGAGTTGAACGTGCTTATAGAACTCAGCACAGCACTGACAGCAGCCATAATTTCAATGGCGGCAGGAAAACTTTACTGGAACATAAAAGAAGACACAGAGACAGTACTGACATCCTTCAAACTTGAATCAGACCTAACAAGATACGATTTCTTCGCATACCTTGTAGGAGAACTCTTCCTAATCCTAGCATTGATAATATTCGGTATAGGAAGCCTTACAGAAAGCAAGGCCTTAATGCTGTTTGCAAGAATCCAAATTGTAGGATTCCTCGGCGTAATAACCTACGGAGTACTTAGAATGTGGTGGAGATCAAGATGAAACCAGTACTTACAGCTTTTGCAGCAGTATCAGCAACACTCACTATTTTAATAGCCTACTACAACTTCAGGATAGTTGAAAAGTTCCGTCAAGAAGAGAAAACGACAGCAACCAAGCTCGTGCTCAAAGACCAGATACCTGACGCATTCATGGTGCTCTCCATAGGTGCACTCTTCTTCTCACTGGGAACATTCCTCGGAGCAGGCACATTAATGATAAAAATGGAAGTATTCAGCTTCTTCTCTGAAATAGGAGTGCTTACAATGCTGGTAGGCCTCCTAACATTCATGAAAAGAATATTCGAGGCAGTTACTAGTGAAACAGACGAAGGAATACTGGAAGAAGCAGAAAAAGAGATAGAAGAGATAGAAGAAGAACTCAGATAACTTACCAGGGAGCAAAACCTGGATCAATCAAACGCTCCTCTCTTTCAAGGCCTTCAATACGGTTCACGTCCTCAGAGTCAAGCTGTAAATCTACAGCTTCAAAGTTTTCACGTATGTGCTGCTTGGAGGAGGCCTTAGGAATTGCTTTCACCTCTTTCTCATTTATCAGCCAGGCAAGAGAGACTTGAGCCGGGGAAACACCGTGTTTCCCGGCTATATCCTTCAAGACATCTATCTCCATTACTTTTCCACGGGCTAACGGGCTGTACGCCACTAACTCAATCCCATGTTCACGGCATTTCTCCACCATTTCCTGCTGCTGAAGCAATGGATGCATCTCAACCTGGTGTGCAACAATGTCCTCCCCGGCAACCTCCATAGCTTTATCCAGCTGTTCGACAGTAAAATTGCTGACACCGATACTGTCGGCCATACCCTGTTCAACAAGGCTTTGCATCGCATTCAAAGTCTTAACAGCATCATAACTGCCGGAAGGCCAGTGAACATACATTAAATCTACTTTATCAACACCTAATTTTTCCAGACTTCTCTCTGTAGAGGTCCTAACATTCTCAGGTGAAAGCTGGTCGATCCAGACCTTTGAAGCAAGGAAAAAGTCTTCCCTATCCACATCCGCTGCCTCAAGGCCTTCACCCACGTACTGCTCATTGTCATATACTTGAGCAGTATCTACATGGCTGTAACCTATCTCTAACGCTTTTTTAACCGAGTTTTTACAGGTTTCAGGATCGGTGTTCTGCCAGGTTCCAAGACCTATACCGGGAATACCTTCCATAAAAACATAGGGTTTCTCCAGGTTTTTCAGTTCTAAACACTCTCTTTCTACCGGAAGTTCCGGAAACACCCCTGACTTCTTTTTAAGGCCTCACCGCCTTCATTAATTCACAAGAGGGAGGGGAGAAAGAGTTTTTTGACCACAGATTTCAGAGGTGAGACCGGTGCCAGAAAGCTTTGAAATCTTGAAAGAGCTTCCGGGAGATCCTGAAAACGTTTCGCCCGGTTTAAGACAGAGGTTTGCAATCAAGGTGAGGAGATCATACGCACGCCTTAAAGCGTGAAGAAAGGCCTCACCTTGACATTTACTATTTCTTAAACCATCTTGCAGGGTGCCAGCCTTAAGCTTTGAGCACCAAAACAGTGTTACAGGCCTATGATTGTAGAGGACGCCCGTGTTCTCAGGGATGACTTTATCCCGGGAGAAGTAGTGCATAGAGACTCAGAGGTCCAGGAACTCTCAAGAACATTTGAACCGCTTATAAAAGGAGAATCTGCAGAAAACTGTCTTCTGTACGGTCCTCCAGGAACAGGGAAAACCTGTATATCGCGTTACGTGATGGACAAACTTCAAGAAGAACTGATAGACCTGCAGTACACATACATAAACTGCTGGGAGAACTACAACCGGTTCAAAGTACTGTACAAGGCCTTAGAAGGAATAGGAAAAACCCTGCAAGTCCACCGACAATCAACACCTACAGACGAACTCTTCCAACGACTTAAAAACTACAAAGAAAAACCATACATCCTTATACTCGACGAAGTAGACCAACTGGAAGACGAAAAAGTACTGTACGACCTGCAAGGCCTCAAAAACATTTACGTAGTAATGATAGCAAACACACAGGAAAGCGTATTCTACAACATGGACGAAAGAGTTAGAAGCCGGCTGATAGACTCCAAAAGAATACAGTTCAAGGCCTACACCTCCAGCCAACTCCAGGACATTCTCATGGACCGTGTAGAATGGGGCATAAACTCTTCAGCAATCAACTCCTCGCTCGTCAAAAAAATAGCTCTTTCAAGCGAAGGCGACGCCCGTATAGCTATAGGAATACTGCGTTCAGCAGCTAAAAGAGCTCAAAACCAGGGAAAAGGACAGATAACAAGAAAAATAATACAGGAAGCAGTACCAGAAGCCAAAACCAACAACAAAGAAAAAAACATAGAGAAACTGAACAAACACCAGAAAAAACTGTACGAAATAATAAACAAAGAAGAAGAGATAAGGCCTGGAGACCTATACGAAGAATACAGGGAAGAAATCAGTGAAAAAGACGCCAAATCAAACAGAATGCTCAGAAAATACCTGAAAAAAATGGATCACTACAACCTGATAAAATCAGAAGGAGAAGGCCGCTGGCGCAAATACCTATCAAAACAATGAAAAAAGGAAGCTACGCACTCCAAGTAAAACTGGAAAAACCGGTTAAAATAAAGCCTGGAAAACCAGAAAAACTGGGGAAAGGATTCTACACTTACTTCGGCAGCGCACACGGACCAGGAGGTCTTAAAAGAGTTCAACGGCATAGAGAAGTCTCAAAAGAAGAAAGAGAGGTTAAGCACTGGCATATAGACTATCTTACAGGCAATAAAAACTCAGAGGTGGTGGAGGCCTTGAAATTTCCGGGTAAAGATATTGAATGCAGAATGGCGGAGAAAGCACAGGAAACAATCCGGGGATTCGGTTCAACAGACTGCGGATGCAGCTCCCACCTAGCCTACCACAGAGACCTGGAAGAAGCAGAAAAACTTCTGGAAAAACTGCTGCAAAAGTTCTCAAACACTGAAAAAACTTAAGGAAACAGCACTTAACAAAGGGCTCTTAGTTCAGTTTGGCAGAACGTCTCCCTCGCAACTGCCGTAGCAGTTGACAGTACTTGAGGGTTCTACAGGAACCCTCTCCAACCGGCTTCTCAGTTGAGACAGGAGAAGGCCTCGGGTTCAAATCCCGAAGAGTCCAACCCCGACCCGTATTATTTGGTGAGACATTCTACTTCGAATTTGGTTTCGAATCCTCTGCTGTTGAAGAAGTCTTCGTTCTTGCTTCCTTTCTCTGTTTGGAGGAATATTTGGTCTAAGTCTTTTTCCTTGAGTTTTTCTACTGTTTTTCGTAGTGTTGCTGTTGCTACGCCTTTTCCTCTGTAGTCTGGTATCGTTCCGAGGTTGTATATCGCGGCTTTTTCTCCGTTTTCTACGGATGTTATGTGTCCAACAGATTCGTCGCCGTGTTTAACTAAGAAGTGCTGGATTCTGAAGCCGTCGAAATCTTTGCTGAATTTGTCTTTGAGTTGTTCTCCGTATTCTCTGGATAGTCCTGCGTACGGGTCTTCGAGTCCGGCTGCGTGCGACCTGTAAAACAAGTTGACAAACTCTTCCATATCGTCTTTAGAGCTTACTTCCTCCAGCTCTATATTTTCATTTCCTTCAGGCAGTTCTTCTCCAGTATGGAACATCCAGACATCGGTGAAAACTTCTTCGAAACCTTTCTTTTTCAGTTCTGTTAAAACATCTTTGAGAGGTCCTGAAACAGGCAAATAAAAGGCCGGATTCTTTTCCTTCTTTTGATAGAACTTCTTAACGTCGCCCACCTTTTCTTCCAGATTATCTACGGTTCGTGATACTACAGCGTGGTTCCAGAAGACATCTGTATCCCCGTAATCTACTGAACTCCATGCGTAAAAACCGAATTCAGTTTCTCTAGTGTCTTTTATGTAGAGAGATTTCAAGAACCGGTAGTTGGTGTTAACGACAGAATTGATTTCAGCTCGATCCATAAGATTAACTGGATTGGCAAGTTCTTTCAAGTTTTCGACCTCTATTCCTGTAGACTATATCGTAAGTATGTAAACTCCTGCGGCGAAAAGTAGTATTGAAGCAATTCTGATTATATTGACTTTAAGACTCATGTCTTCCTGAGGGAAGTAGTCCCAACCTATCTTTCTCAACCCTAAAACCGCCATGATAACGAAGACAGGTTGAATTCCTGCAGATGCGGTAACCAGTGCTACCTTACCGGTTTCCAAGGCCAGTGTGAAAAACAAAAAACCCAGGTAGAAAAATACTCTCCCTGGTAGCAGTAGTTTCATAAACCTTCTATCCCTCCAGCTGTGTAGTGAGCTCCTGACGCTGCTATTAAATGAAATCATCACAGAAGCAATTAACGCTCCTATCAATGCTGAGGCATATGCCGGCAGATAACTTATGTTCTCAGTTGAAACCTTCATCAAGACATCAGTTACTGCATACATCATCACTGAAACAATGACAAGAACGGTAGCTTTGTTGAACTTCATCTTCTCCGGGTCAAAATCTTTTGCTGAAACGATTAGACCTCCCAGAAACATCAAAGAGAAGCCTATCAACTCTGCACCTGTAAATGACTGGCCAAGAAAAATTATCGACAGGATAAAAACGAATAATGGATTTATTCTTCCTAGAACACTGACGTCAGAGGCTTCACCTACCTTCATAGCCTTGAAGTACGCGTATCTTCCGCCGAAAATAAACAAACCTCCTAAAACTGCAAAACCAGCTGAATAAAGATTAAGAGGTACTCTCGTAAAACCAAAAATTGTCAGTGCAGGAACAAAACCTAGAAAACCCGAAAGAACCGTAGGAACCATACCAGTCTCATCACGGTTAGCCATCAAATACTTATCAGCCAAATTTCCTGAACCAAAGAACACTCCTGCCAAGAGGCCGTAAAAAATGAAATCAACCATAATTCACATTTCTCGTTTACATTTATTATTCTAAAAACATTCCTCAGAGAATAAACCTAGCAACCCCTTCACCTAAACCTCCTTTCTTCAAAGGCCGCATCGGTCAGCTTTACATCCACCGTTTCATACCTCGTCCAGATCTTTTAATTCGTCC
>JBDGSI010000055.1:0-9849 GCA_042217615.1 Candidatus Nanohalobium sp. | reverse complement strand
GAGCTGGAGAAAGATGCCAGAGAAAGTTTGAAAGGGCTCTGGCAGTGCAGAACATTTGAAGTCGGTAACTTGACTGTTGAAAACTAAGGCCTTCTTTTTTAGTTAAGTCTTATTGCGTCAAGGTTCTGCGGTGCTGAAGTATCTATGTTCAGTATTTTGTGAAGTGCTGAGGCCAGTGAGAAGCAGTTCTTTTTCTCTCCGTGGTTTGTCAGGATCTTGTTAGGTGTACTTCTCAGGTTTTTGGAGAAGTTGATGATCTGCTGTCTGTCGCTGTGAGCTGAGAACCCTGAGACTGTGTATGTATCAAGGTTGACATCGACTTTTTCTCCGTTGACCTCTACTCTGTCCGCTCCTTCCTGTATTTTTCTTCCAAGGCTTCCTGCGAATTGGTATCCTACAAAGATTAACGTGTTTTTCTCGTTTTCAGCAAGGTTTTCCAGGTAGGAAAGTACCGGTCCACCGGTCAAGGATCCTGAAGTCGTAAGGATGATACCCGGACCTGACTCATAGACTTCTTCTCTTTCTCTGTGGCTGCCTATTGTCTTAATATTGTCCTGAAGGAAAGGACTGTTTTCCTCTTCAAACACTTTTTTCTGAACCTTGTTCGACAGGAACTCCGGATAAGCTGTGTGGAGAGCGTTAACATCCTTAATCATGCCGTCAATGTAGACCGGATAGTCAAAGTAGCTTCGATCCATTTCATCCGCTAGAAGACCTAAAACTTCCTGACTTCTTCCGACGGCGAATACTGGGACGATAACTTTTCCTCCCTTCTTCAAAGTCTGCTTCACCTTGGAGAGGAACTTTTTGTTGGCCTCATCTCTCGGCGTCTGCTCATCATCCCTGCCTCCATATGTTGACTCGGTAATCATTGTCTCAACACGCTGGAAATCGGTATCCGCTTCACGAAGCATCTCCGTTGAATCATAATTGTAGTCGCCGGTGTACAGAATATTGTGAAGGCCTTCTCCAACGTGTAGATGTACAAGTGAGGAACCGATTATATGACCTGCATTCTTCAAAGTTAAACGCATATCCGGCGTTATATCGGTTACTTCTCCATAATCGGGTGTAATCGTTCTCTTAACTGCTTTCTTAATCGCTGAAGAATCATAAGGTGCATCCCCGCCTTCCGAATGAGCGAGTCCGATATAGTCAAGGGTCAGCATGATCATCAAGTCCCGTGTCGGCTTCGTACAGTAAAGAGGACCGTCGTACCCCATCTTGTAGAGGTAAGGGATCATGCCGATGTGATCCATGTGAGCATGGCTTACGATAACTGCGTCCAGATCTCTAAGATCAAGTTCCGGCGCATTCAAGTATGGAAAGTTCTCCTGGCTTCCAGGCTCAGCCGAAGGATTAATCCCTGCATCCATCAAAACATTTGATTCCTCAGTCTGCACAAGGAAACAAGACCTTCCGACCTGCCTACATCCTCCAAGGCCTGAAATACGGACCCATTCATCTCCTACAGACTTATCCAAACGAATCTTCTCCCCAACATCGTGAAGAAACTCCTTCCTGAACTCAGGATCCTCAACAGTCAGTTCACGGGCTCTGTCAACAACCTTAGACTGGATAGCAGGAACCCTTTCCACCTGAGGAGACCAAAGAGTCTTCTCCCGGATCTCCCTAAGGCCTTCACCATTATCACCTATAACATCACCAGGTCTCTCAGCACGTATAATCATTTTACCAAGGCTAGGCTGAACAATAACCTCTTCCAAGCCGGCTTCATCATCTATAACATCTTTTACAGTTTTCCTGGCCTTCTCAGGCTGTGTGAAAAGTTTGGCAGAAGGCCTTACCTCCACTCTTTTTTTAAGATCTGATACTATTCTCTTCACTGTTTCTGAATTGTTTAAGAAGAAATCTTTGCTGTCTGTGTAAATCACTATATCTGATCCTTCGAATTTGATGTCAGATATGCTTGCATCTGATGGTATGTACTTTTTAACGTCGTCTAATTCTTCCATAACTTCTTTAAACCTCTTTTCAAATCCTTGAAATGTCTCTGGCTGTAGATTCTGCCTTCTTCAGTAGAAGGAGGCTTCTAGATTACTTCTATTTGAGAACTGATTCCAGTTCTTTCTCCTCTAGAACCTTGTAACCGTCTTCCGTAATCTCTGCAACCATTATACCGTTTCCGGAGGAGGTATCTCTCTCCATTGCTGCCTGGACTGCTCTTGAAGCTACTTTTCTTCCTTCTTCATGGTCCAGATCTTCTTCGTAGTTGTCTTCAAGTACTCCGAAGGCCATCTGGCTTCCGGAACCTGTTGCAGTGTACTCTCTGTGAGGCATAAGGCCTCCTGCAGGGTCTAGACTGTAAAGGATTCCTTCACCGTCTTCCTCTACTCCTCCAAGGATGAACTGGTTCATGAACGGCATCATCTTGTTACCGTGCAGAATATTGGAGAGCAGTGTGCCTGCACCTTTAACGGAAAGCTCCTTTGTCTCCAGTCTATGCAGTTTCAACTGGCTTTTCATAACCCTGACAATCTTCTGAGCATCTCCGACACTTCCGGCAATCGTAAGCCCGAGATTATCGTCGATCTTGTAAATCTTTTTCGCATGTTTATTGCTGACCAGTCTACCTCCTAAAGCAGCTCTCTTATCAGCTGCCATTATCACTCCTTCATCAGTGGTCAAACCAATAGTAGTGGTACCGGTTTCAAACTCTTCCATATCCTTCTTCTCCAACTGCTTATTCTGCATTTATTATCACACTCTAAACCAGAAAAACATTTCTCCCAATCAGAGGATCAAAAAATCCTCTTAACTAGCTTAGTACCAAAACAACTCTTCACATTTAAATAGGTGACTAAAATCCGGTATCCTGCTGCCCGACCTCAAAGGCCTTACCCTGGACAGCCTTAAACACTTTCTCCCTGTCAAGATTCAAGGCCTCACCGTTCCTAACCACCAGCTCCCCGTTCACAAACACTTCTGAAACATCGCCGTCAAAACTGTAAACAAGATTTGATATAACGCCTCTGACGCCGTGGAAAGGCCTCATAGATGGTTTGTTAAGATCAACTGTTACAAGATCTGCTTTCTTCCCCTCCTCAATGCTTCCAATCCTGTCTTCAAGGTTCAAGGCCTTTGCAGCATCGATAGTTAGCATGTCAAGAATATCCTGCTCCGTAACTGCCTCAGGGCTTTCCTCCTTATGGATGAGAGAAGCGGTTTTAGCCTCATCAAACAGGTTAAGACTGTTGTTAGATGCAGGGCCATCCGTCCCCAAGCCAATGTTAAGGCCTCTTCTTCTCAGGTTAGGTATATCGGCTCTTCCGCTTCCCAGCTTCAGGTTTGCCGCAGGATTGTGGGCGATACCTGTCTTCCGTCCCTGCAACCTGATTACATCCTCCTGTGTAAGATGGGTGGCGTGAGCAGCAACAACATCCTCATCAAGTATTGCAAGCTCATCCAGGTACTCTGTAGGAGTCATTCCTTTTTCCTCTTTAACCCTTTTGTTCTCATCCCTGGTCTCGGAGAGATGAATATGGTAAACTGTCCCGTACTTATCCGCTAACTCCTTAGTATCAAGTAAAAGGCCTTCACTGCACGTGTAAACCGAGTGAGGAGCAATACCTGGCACAATTCTTTCATGATCCTTATACTTTCTTACAAGGTTTTCAGCCTCCCAAAGCTCTGCCTCACCGTTTGAATCCATTAATCCATGTGAAAGCACTGCTCTGATACCTGATCTCTCCACAGCATCCGCTACCTCCTCCATATGGAAATACATGTCGTTAAAACACGTAGTCCCGGTCTCAAGCATTTCTATACAGGCAAGCATAGAGCCAAGGAAAACCTCTTCCTCGCCCATCCTCTGCTCCGCCGGAAAAATATAATCCTCCAGCCACTCATCAAGACAGACATTATCCGAAATACCTCTCAAAACAGTCATAGAAGAATGAGTATGAAGATTAACCAAACCAGGAACAACAACCTTCTCAGAACAGTCCAAAACACTGTCAGCAGATACTCTGTCAAGAAGGCCTCTACCGATCTCAACGATCTCACCATCCTCAATCAAAACATCAACGTTCTCCAAAACCTCACGCTCCTGATTCTGGGTAACCAGAAAACGAACATTCTTCAACAGCGTCACACACCACAAAACCGGTGTTCAAACTTAAAACCTCTTCGCAGAAGAAAGAGATTTCCAAAATTTTTTATCGGCTTTAAAAAATTTCCCTGAAAAACAGTTTACTGTAATAACAAGGTAAGATTTTTGCAATCATGAACTTCTCAGATCTAAATATTTCGCAGAATACAGTTTCTAGACTCAAGGAAAACGGTATTACAGAGCCAACAGAGGTGCAGCAAAAAGCTATCCCCCAGGTTTTCAACGGAAAAGACCTGCTTGTAGAATCAGAAACAGGCTCAGGAAAAACACTGGCATTCTCACTGCCTATAATCCAGGACCTCAACCACAAAGAAGACAAGACAAAGGCCTTAGTCCTGTCACCAACACGTGAACTAGCAAAGCAGATAACAGCAGAGATAGAAATGGCCTCCAACAGTATCGACGCAGTTACAATCTACGGAGGAGTATCCTACGAACCACAGATCCAAGGCGCCAAAAAATCCAATATCATAGTCGGGACACCAGGACGCGTGTTAGATCTACTGCAGCAGGGAAAAATAGATGTTTCAGGCCTCGAATACTTTATACTAGACGAAGCAGACCGTATGCTGGACATGGGATTCCAAGACGAACTAGAAGCAATAATCAGCTTCCTACCTGAAGAAAGACAGAACCTATTGTTCGGAGCAACAATTCCAAGAGCCTTGACAAAAATGTGTGACAAATACAGTATAGAACCCGAGACAATCAGGATAGAACCAGGGGAACACACAGCAGAGCTTGAAGAATGCTACATAAACGTCAAAAACCACAACAAGCTCTCATACCTGTACACATTCCTGAAGAACAGGGATAGAGATCTTTCAATAGTCTTCTGCCAGACCAAAAATACTACAAGGTGGCTGGCCGACAAGTTGAGGAAGAACGGTATCGACGCACAGGAGATGAACGGCGACATGAGCCAGAACCAGAGAGAAAACACACTGGAAAAATTCGAGAACGGAGACATAAAAGTCATCGTAGCAACAGACGTCGCAGCACGTGGAATCGACGTAGACAGAGTCACACACGTCTTCAACTACGACGTACCTGATACAGCAGACACATACACACACAGAATCGGAAGAGCAGGAAGACAGGGAAGAGAAGGAGAAGCAATCACGCTCCTCGAACCTGACGACCACCAGAAATTCCGCAAACTCAAACAGGAGCACTCAGTACCAAGAATAGACGAAAAACCAGAACTCATCAACGCAGACGTCTAAGGAATCCGTTAAGAAGTAAAAAAGTAGAAAGAAGATAACTCTGCTTAATAGATAGGTACCCGACTCTCCTCGTAATCTCTTATATCTATTCCGGTAATGTTGTCTCCACAATGGCTTATTTCAACGGAGGCAGTTTTCCCGTCGTAATGTACTCCTATACCTACAACACCTTCATCTCCACTTCCTGAATGCTTGTGAATATGTGCTCCATCAAACTCATTTCCTAATAAATCTTCAATCTGCCGGTACATATTTCCTAACATTGGATCCTTCATATAGTTCCACACTGATTCACCATCTAAAACAGAAGCAATATCCCTGTGGAACTCGCTTTCAAAAGACTCCTCTTCCATTGTTATATCCTGTTTTTCCCCAGGTAAGGCATGCCTCAAATTTGAAACATACTGTTTAAGCTCTTCTTCATCATCAAATTCCTTAACTTCAAGGTAATCTGGAATTTCATCCAAGCCTATTTCATCTCTAGCTTCTTTAAAACCTAATTCAGAGCCGGAACCTTCAACTTGTTGTAGTGCCATTTTAGATCACCTACAGGCCTTCTCTATGAACCTTTATAACCATCTTCCTGCAGCACAGATCTGACTTCTTTAAAAAAGTTTCTATGTTATGGCGGAAGGCCTTCTTAGAAAGAGAAGTCATCCTGGTGTGAAACAAACTCAACTGAAGGCCTGAAATCTTGTTCCTGTGAATTCTCAAGGACGAAACTGAGGTAATATGAGGTCTTTTCATTGTCTTCAAATCCTCCAATAACTTCAAGATATTTCTCAAAGTCTTGAGGGTCGTTTCATGGATCTCGAAAATGCTTTCGTGTTCAAGGCTGTAGCCGTGTTCGGAAAGGATTCTCACAGCTTTATCATAGAATTCATCTCTTCATAGGCCTTAGCCACTGTTCTCGAACTGAGCTACGAGATCATAGATATTACTCTCTGAACTCGTTATATCCCCATAGATCTCTGATAAGCTGTGGTGGAAGGCCTATCACATCTCTGTCGATGAATCCTGCGTCGAACGTGGCCACTGCTGTCAACCCATCAAGTTTCAAGGCCTCGTCTTCGATCAGGTCATCTTCACTGAAGTTCTTGTTGCTGAAATTAGTGTCGGAGTATCTCTCAAAGAACCCCGAGTTCTTCATGACCGGAAGCTGATCTGCTACCTGCTCGAGGCCTGTCCAAATCTCACGTCTTACCTTGTTGATATCGTCTTTGACCTGAGAGAACTCTGTCGAATCGTATTCCAGATCTCCCTCCCTCATCTTCCTCTTAAGTTCGCTGTATTTCCCGTTGATACAGTCAAGCATATGGTCAGGATAGTGAAGATCTACATCGCCTTCGATGTCGCCCAAGGCCTCCATCACGCCTTCAGGGCCGACCTCGTCGTGGAAAACCCCCTGGACCTGATCATCAGGACCATCATCCAGAGACCAGTGGTAGGCCAGATCCTGACCATAGATATCCTCCAAGGCCTCAAACACTCTCTCATCAGCTACGGCGAAGTCAGCCTCCCAGGTAGTATTCGCGTAGGCCTCAAGAACAACACTGGGATCAATAACCACGTTTTCGAGATCCCTCTGCCTCACATCCTCCACAGAAGGATCCTCCGCGATACGAACAGCACGCTCGTAAAAACCGGGCGAAACAGTTTCAGAACCGCCCTCATAGGTCAGATCCGAAACCGCACTAGCCAGCTGATACATTTGTGGCTCAGTCATGACACATAAATAGTGGTTAATATTAAAACAGTTTCTCACCAGGCAAACCTCAGAAAACAAATCCCTGAGAGAAAAGACAAGGCCCACGACCAGATCTAAAAAGGCCTACACCTTCTGGAACGACCTCAACTCCACAGTCTCAGCGCCCGAGGCCAACCTCCAAGAAGCAGAACTCAGGCATCATCCGGTGCTTGAGAACGAGGAAGAGGTCAGAGCAGGCCTTGAAGACGTTATAGACCACGTCAAGGAACCAGATTACTCTGAGAACTCGGTAGTGGAGGATAAAAGCATCAATCCCTTTGTAGAGACCCAGCTCCCGAAAGGTTTCGGTGAAAGATTCAAGCCAGAGTTTGAACCAGTAAGACAGCTGGAACAACGGTTCGAAGAAGTTCCGGATGTGGAAACAGTCAGGATCGCCTTCTACTCCCACGAACATGAGAAAGTTATGACCAAAAGACTGGAACCATGGAGACTGTTCTCAATGAATTAAAGAAGAGATGAGGTCTTCATTTCCCAATTGAGCAAATTCTAGTAAGATGAGGCTTGTTTGGCCTTTTCCAATTTGCTAAATATCTTTTTAATTCTTTTCTCAGTTCTTTCATTTAATTCAACTTTTTGGTCTCCCATAACTTTTTCATAAAACATCTTAGATACCAGACTCTTACTCTTCTGTGCTCTATTCATGTATTCAGAGTTTTCGGACTTGAAACTTTTCTCAGAATCATCTAGAACATATTCAGTAAAGTCACTTTGCGAAAAAACATCCTCTATAGCCCCTTCAGAGTGGACATGTACAATTTTATCATCGTCAATTCCCAGTTCATCTTCTTCTTTCAAATCCTCATCTATTTGATTTTCACTATCGCCGTCTAGTACAAATATAGGGTCTAATCCCCAACCATATAGTATTGAGCCTATATGAATTAACGTTGTATCTCCAACACCAGGAACTATATTAAGCTCAATATCCTTACCCAAGTATTCTCTAAAAGCCTGTAGATAGTAATAGTCTGAGATTCCCTCGACCACAACTGTGTTCTCCTTACCCGCTCTCAAACCTTGAGAAGGAGCTGCACCTATTGCGGTTAAAATAGGAGATAATGTTTCTAAATCAGCATCAGAATGAATTTTCTTTATCTTTGTTCCCTCTGGATTGGACTTCTCTACTAATCTTACCCTATTTAATTTCTCAGGGTCTATTAGATATGGCGAGTGAGTTCCAAACGTCACCTGAGTCCTTTCAGACAGTCTCTCTAGGTTTCTTAAAATATCTTCCTGGGCAGTTTTATGCAAATGAATTCCGGGATCATCAATCAGAACTATAGGTGGATTTTCTTCGTTAGCATGAGCTGTCAGTTTGATATAGAAAGACAGATGCCATTGTCTCCCTTTACTTCTGATACTTGGTTCATAATGATGGCCATTTTCCTCTATCCAGAACTGAAGTTCCTCTGAATCCCAATCAACTCTTAAGTTTGTAGCATCTTGAGTCCAGAAATCTTCATAGTCATCATTGAGATCTAAATTGACTTTTCTCTTATGAGTTTGTTTTTCTCTTTTTTTCTGTTCAGATTGTATTAATTCCGGATTTAAATCGCTTATTTTTGATAGGTTCTCAATAAACTCATTATTTTCTAGATCATAGAACTCAACTCTATTCGGTATATTGTCGGCAACGGTATCAAAGAGTACAAAGTTTGGATAATATGTCCAAGCCGTGGTAGAAATTATATCATTAATATCTTCAATCAGGTTATAAGATGACAATGGAGCTTCTAGATTATTCTTTATACTATTGAAAGTATTTCTCTGATTCGAACTTAGGTTAGCAGTATTATATTCATCCATTTGCTCCAAAGTAGTACGAGCAACCTTTATCGCATTGTCAGGAGTGACATTAGAAAATTCCAAACTCAATTTATTTTCAAGTAAACTCAGATTGGAATCCTGTAGAGTCTCATACACCTTTTTTCTCAAGTTCTCCCTCTCCTCCTCAAGCCCAGGAAACACATCTTCCTCATCTTCTTTAATTTCATATTTTCCTCCATATTTTTTCGTCAGTGTAATATCTATGGATTCTTCTGCTTTTCCCCATCTTGATCGCTTCTCCGGAGGAATTTCATAAGTGACACTTATCTCTGGTTTGGCATCCCTCTCTATAGGTACTGCCTTTTCGTCAATTTCATTGTCTGGATGAAAATCTCTGAGAGCCTCAAGTATCGAAGTTTTCCCGGCCTCATTTTTGCCTGCTAGAATGGTCAACTTAGGTGATAAATAACAATCCCCTGTATCTTTTATTGAGCGGTAATTCTTTACTCTAAACTTCTTAATCTCCATAACGTCTAATTCTATCCAAATTTAATTAATCTGGTGAACGGACTCACCCAGATCTCTATCCCCTTAAATTTTAAGAAAAAGAGGAAAAATACGTTAGTAGTTCTTCGCAAAGTAAGCCCAGCGTTCCGCATCCTCTCCGCAGACTGCGCATTCGCCGTCGATGTGTTCGTCTGAGGCCTGGACTGTTGCGGGTTCGCTGTTTTCTCTGAATGGTAGGACGACAATCTCCGCCGCTACCTGGTCCTTGATCTCTTCTTCACAGCTTTCATCTCCGCACCAACGAGTCTTCACGTAGCCGCGGTTCTTGCCGATTGTCGCCAGGATTTCGTTTTTGGATTCGGCTTCACGGATGTTCTCGTGGAGGTATTCTTCTAGCTCCTGGTAGAGGCTTTCCTGGATGTCTTCGAGGACTTCTTCTGCTTCTTCAA
>JBDGSI010000054.1:0-4367 GCA_042217615.1 Candidatus Nanohalobium sp. | reverse complement strand
AGCGTTCTTCGTCTTCGTAGACCGGGAAGAAGGAGGCCTACAAAACGTAGAAGACAATACAGGTGTGGAAACCTACTGCCTCTACGACAAACACGATGTAATGGGGTAGGGTGTTATATCCCCTCCTCTTTTTTAGATTAGCTCTTTAATTTACTTGTATGTTTGAAGGCCTTGATAGAGACGTTGAGTATGCCTGGAGGCCGGAGCCATCCGGTCTTGACAGGTTGGAGGGTGTTTTCCAGGAGTTTACCAATCCTGTTTTAAAGTACTCTTTAACAGATGATCCGGGCCCGGATAGGGTTCAAGAGTTTAAAAGCTCTGAAGAGGCTTTCAAGGATGTTAGAGAGGCCTTGAGTTCTTATGAGGGAGATATTTCTGCTGTGTACTGGTCGGATAGGGATAAGGATGTCCTGGGTATAAGAGCGGGGGAGGATTACGTAACTATTACTGAAGAGTATCCTTCTGAAGCGGAGACTTCTCTAAGCATTTTTGGGGCTTCCTGGTGTTGACGGGACAGTTTTTTAATCGGCGGCCGGCTTATACAGTTTTGATGAAGTATATTCCCGGGGAGAAAAACATTGGAGAAGCAGGGAAGAAAGCCAGGTCTCTCGTATCTATAACAGGCTTTGCCTCATTCCTGGTGTTTGCCGGCTTCTTGAACGGTTTTTCAACAATCCATGGTATACTACTGTCGTTTTTAATGCTTTATACAGGTTTCTATGGATTTTTCCAGGCTGAAGAAGGTTTCTGCGGAACATACGCTGCTTTAGGCCGATATAAATCTGGTGAAGGCCTTGTAAAGGTAGATAACAGCGAGAAAAGATCTCTTGATATATCGAAGTCGTTCGAGCAGAATTTGAATTCGTTTATGATGGCTTTGGCGTTTATGATTTTCTCACTATCTCTTTACAGTTACTGAAGTCACCATACAAGATAGGAGATTATAGAGATCATACTTACAAGGCCTATACTGAGTAAAAGGGTTTTTTCATGTATGCAGAGGCCGTCATCTGAGATATTGCATCTTGAGCACGTGGCAGCCATGTATTATTTTTACACCTCTAGTTCTTCTTCGTATATCTCCTGGATTTTTCTCCGGGCGAAAGGTCCTACTACTGAGCTAAATCCTTCTTCCAAGGCCTTTTTTACTTCTTCGATGTCTTCCTCGTCTGCTATTTCCTCTGCTGTGCCTGTGTCTTTGAAATGTTCTTGAAGGGTGTTTTCTGCTATTCTCCGGGCTACATCTTCTCCTGTTACGGCTCCTATATTTTCTACCGTGGATTCAAGCAGTCCTACACTTGTGTTTTTGTCGGGAGACTCTATCTTCCTGTAGACTCCGTGGTAGTACAGGTATACGGCGAATCCAAGCATGAATGTCCCTGTCATCTCCAGTACTGGTGAGGAGAAGGAAGCAGCTCCCAAGACTTCAGGGCTTGGAATACTCATCGGCAGGTAGAAGCTGTAGGCCTTTAAAGAGCATTTAAAGCATGTTGCTGCCAAGTAAAGGTTCATTAGAGAGGCTACGAAGTACATAAGAGTTGAGGCAAAGACTGACTGGAATATAACTGATTTACCTTCTTTCTGAACCCTGTAGAAGCTGTAAAGTGCTGGAAGCAGTAAGAAAGGAGTTCCGATGTACAGGAAGCCGTTGTCAACGTATGGGGGTACTGCAAGGCCTATAGCTAGAAGGCCTATGACTGCTCCTACAACGTAGCCTGCTAAATGGTCTGGTGTAACGTGGTCGAATGCCCACATATCTCTCATGAAGGAGATGCCTGCACCTGATAGAAGAACTGCAAGGCAGGGTGCGAACATCATTTCAAGCATACCAAGTTTTAAACCTGTGAAAACCATGAAGGCCTGGAAAAAGCTTTTTACAGCTATTAAAACTCCTGAAGCAGCTATAAGTCTCCATGCACGGGATTCTGTCTGCTGGTGGATCAGGAAGGATCCGTATATTATCCCTGCTGCAGCTATCAGTTCCAGCATGTCGAACAGTGCAAGTTCCAGCATCCTTAAACCAGAGTTTCTTCGGCACTACAGTTAAAGTTATCCTTGCAGTTCCCGAGCTTTCTCCCTCAAAGCCTCTACCCTGTCCAAGGGCACGGTTACACTACCTAAAAAGTACTTGTCCGAGGCCTGACCATGACAGTCACTGCCTCCTGTCTTCAACAGGTCAAATCTTTCGGCCAGTTCCCGAGCCTTCTCCACACCAAAGTAGATATCATAGAGGTCACGATCCTTTCTCTCACTGTAACCGTACTCAACCTCGATCGCATCAAGGCCCTCACCGACCAGTCTTCTGACTTTTTCCGCTGCAGCATCTTCTTCAAGGCTTCTACCAGGGTGAGCAAGGCTTGCCACGCCTCCGCTTTCATGCACTGCATCAATCACTTCACCTGCTGACGGCTTATCCACAGGTACGTACTCATCTTCACCGCTGCCAATATACGTGTCAAAGGCCTCTTGATCGGAGTCCACGACACCTTTCTCCCTCAAGGCTTCTGCCAGGTGAGGCCTTCCAACGTTCCCCTCAGCCTTCTCTATCACCTGGCTGGCTTCAAGCCCTAATCCGTAACTGTCGTTAAGGTTCTCTACAAACTCCTTCATCCGTCTTTCCCGGTTCTCAGACATTTCGCGGAAAATACTCTGAACCTCCTTATCTTTAGGATCCAGGAAGTAGCCAAGTATCTCCACTTTCGTATCCTCTACACTGCATTTTATCTCCGCACCTGTAATAACTTCTACACCGTTTTCAGCAGTAAAAGACCTCTCCGATAGTTCAGAATTGATCGTGTCATGGTCTGTAATGGCTATTACGTCAAGGCCTTTCATCTCCGCATCCTGTATTCTTTCTTTGACTGTATCTGTCCCGTCACTTGCTGTTGTATGCATGTGGAGATCTGCTTTTCCCATGTATTCGGCGGGTTGGTAACGGTTAAAATGATTCTTCTTTCATCCAAGTCTAGGAGGGGAAAGTTACTGTGAGTTCTGTAAGGAAGGTTTCGGAGGGCAGGATCGAAGTTATAACAGGTCCAATGTTCTCAGGGAAGACAGAGGAACTGATAAGAAGGATCACAAGGGCTGAGATAGCTGATCAAGAGGTACAGGTATTCAAGCCTGAAGTAGATGACAGATACGGCGAGGAAGAGATAGGCAGTCACAGCGGCCAGAAATGGAAAGCTGAAGTAGTGCCTGAAAAAAGACCCGGGAAAATCCTGGAAACTGATGCAGATGTTGTCGCAGTAGACGAAGCCAACTTTTTCACAGACAAACTTGTACAGGTCTGCCAAGAGCTTGCTGACCAAGGTAAAAGAGTTATAGTCTCCGGAATCGACCAGGATTTCCGAGGAAAGCCTTTTACACCGGTTCCAGAGCTAATGGCCTCGGCAGAATACGTTGAAAAACTGCGGGCGATATGCACAGAATGCGGAAGGCCTGCCACCAAGAACCAAAGACTTATAGACGGAGAACCGGCTCACGAAGACGATCCTACAGTCCTCGTCGGAGCAGACGAAAAATACGAGGCCCGATGCAGGAACTGCCATGAAGTCAGGAAATAAAAACCAGAAGTAATACGAAGTATTATGGTTTTTCTCTGTGTAGACATAGGAGCCACAAACACACTTATAGGCCTTGGAAACGATGAATTCGAAGTTCTGGACCGTCAGAAAACCAAAACCTTTCTTAAAGGCATCGAAGCAGAACTCCTCCAGACACTGGAAAAATCCTCTCACACAAAAAAAGAAGTAGAAAAAATAGCTGTAGCCGCAGCAGGACCGATAGACAGAGAAAGCGAATTTTTCCATCCCCCAAACGTCTCAGAAGAATCAGGGATGGAAGAAATAGACCTGGGCAGCCCTCTCCGCAAACTAGGAGAACTAACTATAATGAACGACTGCGCCGCAGCAGCAATAGGAGAACACAGATACGGCAAAAACCCAAAAGAAGACATGGTATACATAACAATCTCCTCAGGCATAGGAGCAGGAGTAATAATGAACGGAGAACTCGTAGAAGGATGGAAAGGAAACTTCGCAGAAATAGGACACATAAACACAGGATCAGAAGGCCTTAAATGCGGATGCGGAGCAAGAGACCACTGGGAGGCCTACAGTTCTGGAAACAATCTTCCAAAAATGGCTGAGAAACTTTTCGATGCCGAGTTCTCTGACGCAAAACAGGTGTTTGAAGAAGCGGAAAAAGGAGATAGGAAAGCTGAGAAAACAATTCGGAAGATGCAGGAAATCAATGCCAGAGGGGTTGCAGATACAGTAAACGTTTACAACCCGCAGAAAATTGTGCTTGGCGGCGCCCTACCGTTAAACCATGCTCAGACAGTTGTCGAACCGTTGAAACAGGATATA
>JBDGSI010000053.1:0-11703 GCA_042217615.1 Candidatus Nanohalobium sp. | reverse complement strand
TGTTTTCTACGTGGTTGACTTTTCCGGGGTTGCCGGTGGCGAAGTAGAGCTTCATCCTTGAGAAATTGGAGTGAAGAGAGGAATAGGTTACTGGTGTTTGGTGTAGCCGCATTTGCCGCAGCTTTTGCGGTCGCTGTGGTCTGCGAGGAAGCTGCCGCATCTTGGGCATTTTTCTCCTTCGTAGCTGCCATCTTCGTTGTATTTTTCGTGGAGGGCTACTGAGGCGTGTTTACTCATTTGTTTTCACCTCCTTTTTTAGCTGCTGATTTTGTCTTCAAGCCATTGCTTCAAGGTTTTACGGTCTTTATTCTCTTTTTCTGCTTGAAGAACTGCTTTGACGTCAATGTCTTCGGCTTCTTTGATTTTCTCCTTAGCTTCAGTTATCGTACCTGAGACTATTTCTTCTACTTCCTGCGTGACTTCTGCAGGTTCTTCTTCGATAGATTCTTCTTCCAGATCCTCGTCGTAGTCAAAGTCCTGGTAGATCTTCATCGAGGCCTTTGAAGTGTTTTTACCGTAGCCGGTGTAAACTGTTTCTATTTCTATTTCGTCAGTGTTCAACCCGTTTTCAGCTGCTAGTCTGTCTGAAATGTCTTCTTTACTTGGGGTTGGTTCTCCTTCGTGACTGATTTTTGCTTCTGCCTCTCTTCTCTCCATGAGAGGGTTTTCTTTTACAGATACAAGTTCGACTTCCATAGTATTTGCTTTACCTCCTGAAATCTTTTATTTAACTCTTATAGCGTATCTTCCCGGGGTCTGGACCTCAAGCTGGTCTGCTATCTCCGAGTTCTCTGGATCATAGATAACTACAAGGCCGTTCCAGGACTCTGATAGATCATTGTTTTTGCATACGGGGCATTCTGTCTCATCTTCTACTATACGGTTGCAGTTTCTGCATGCTTTTTCTGTCATACTTATTCTTCCTCGTCGTCTTCCTCTTCTTCCATTTTTTCCTCTTCATACTGTTCAATCCATTCATCTTTTCCAAGGCCTGGCTGCCTCATAGTCAGGTTGATCTTGTTTGAGTCACTGTTATCTAGCGAGACAGCGATTATACGGGCGGTAACAGTGTCTCCTTTCTCAAGTGAGAACTGGTTCTCCTCTGAGACAAGCATGGAGTTCTCCTCATCCATGTTCACGTACTCATCCATGATCTGGGATACGTGGCAGAGGCCGTCGAAAGGCCCTATACGGATGAAGGCTCCGAAATCAGTTATATCAACTACTTCTCCGGTAACTACTTCATGCATCTCTGGCTCGAAAACAATGGCCTTGTAACGCACATCGTAGTGGATTCCGGCGTCTTCAGGCTCGATCTCTCCGCCTTCAATGGATTCAACGGTTTCAATCCCTACTACGACGCCTACCTCTTCAGTTATCTCTCCTTCAACCTCTGAGGCAAGGCCTTCTTTCACGGATTTCTCAACGTCTTCTCCTAGATGCTTGGGCGGAACCCTTACTGAGTCCTGAATCGTTACATGCTTGTACATATAGCTCCTCTACCTCTACGGGAACAATTACGGAAACGGCAGTAATTTTTAAAACCCTACCGAGGACTGGTTCAATGCTTCAAGATGGTCTCCGCTTCTTATGAAAACCACTTCTTTACCGTTTTCAACCAGTCTCTCCCTAAGCTCTCTATCATTAGTACCGACAACGAACTCGTCAGAAAGCCTTACAAGAAGGTCATCAACTTCTCCTTCTCCCTCTGCTGTACGAGAAGAACTTGATTCTTCGTCCTCCGTCTCCAGAACCGTTATATCCTGGGTCTCCACAAGCTTCTGAACCAAGGCCTTATACCGTCCCTCCTCAATAGATTTCGCCTCCTGTAAAGCATCTTCTAAAGTATACACCTGGTTCACAGGATACAGACGGTTGATCTCCTCGAAAAGATCAATCGATAACTGAAAAGGAGCTACCAGAAAATTAGTGTCAAGCATTATCTTTTGAGCCACGGTAAAGTCAATGAAATGTTTAAACCTATAAAAACAATACTCTCCAGGGCTAAGGCCTATTTGAGATTTCTTGATTGTTTCGGAGAAAGGCTTAAAGAACTGGAAGGAAAAAGGCTTATCCATGGATAAAATAGGGGTTCTGTGGGATAACGAGGTTTCCTGGGAGGGAGGAAAACCGTTTGAGGAGGACTACGTTAATCAAACATACAGGCTTTTCTCTCAGCTAGCAGCAGAGGAAGACATCAGACTGGTTATAGGAAAATATACTTGGTACGACGAAGGGGGAATTGAGAAGGCCTATATACTTGAGAATGGAGAATGGACGAAAAAAGAAAATGTAAATCTTAACGGAGTATTTGACAAGTTTCATTTTGATGAAGAAACAAAAGAGCTGAAGAAAAACGTTAACTCCCGGATAGGAATCCTAAACAGTCCTGAGCTAGAGGAGATATGCAAAGACAAGCTCTTAACCTACAAAAAGTTCCCGGACAGAATACCGGAGACAAAGAAGGCCTCTGAACAGAATATTAAACAAATGCTGGAAAAACACGGTAAAACAGTTTTGAAGCCGCGTTATGCCTTTGGAGGGAAGGGAATACATGTCTTAGAAAGTTTTGATGAAGCTCCAAACGTTGATAAAGAGGCGTACATTGTTCAAAGATTTATAGATTCGAGTAAAGGTATCGAAGGCCTTGTAGAGGGTTTCCATGATTTAAGAGCTATAATGGTTGATGGGGAGATGAAGGGAAGTTATCTCCGGTTTAACGAGGGGAGAGCGGTCAGTAATGTTGCTCAAGGAGGTAAGAAGGAAGCAGTGGAGAAGCAAGAGTTTCCTGAAGAGGCCTTGAAAATAGCGCAGGAAGTAAGCGACGAACTGGAGTACAGTCCAAGTCTTTTCTCCGTAGACTTTTTCTATGATGCAGAAGGCAGTCCCTGGATTGTTGAACTTAATTCAAAGCCAGGCCTGAACTTTTACGGAGAAGAAGAGTTGCGTAGACAGGTAGAACCTGTTATGAAGGGGCTTGTCCAGGCTTTCAAACAGATAGCTGATAACTAATAGTTCTCATAGAATGATCTCCGGAACCCTTCGGCGGCTTCAAGCCGGATTTTTGAGGCCTTTTCCATAGAGATTTTCTCTCCTTCCCTCCATTTCTCAGATATATCTGTATAGTTTTCTGGCGAGAACCCGAGTTTTTCCAGGTATTCTATGACCTCAGAGCTTTTCATACCTTCTTTAATAGCTTTATCCGACAGTTCCTGAACTTTCTTAAACTTCGGGACTTCTACTCCATCTTCGGTGTTAAGGCCTTTTTCTGAGGCTTTTTCAACTATTTTTTTAGATTCTCTGACTAGTTTTATGACTTGACAGGGTTTTGCAGTGTCAGGTGATCGCCACTCTACTGTTGGAAGCCTGGATCTAAGTCTTACCGGTGTCCAGAGAGCATCTTCTGCTGAGAAATGTTCTTTGATTTCTTCTTCAGTTATTCCGTTCTTCTTTCCTGCTTCCTTAAATTCCTGAAATTTTTTCTCTACACGTTGTTTCCATTCGTCTATAGAGTCAGTATACTTCCATAGCTGGCCGTGTCCAGGAAGTTCTTTGTAGCAGTGATGTCTGTAGGCCTTGTTTCTGGAAGATGAGCTAATACTCTCTCCTTTATAGTAGGGTGAGGAGTTCAGAAGGGCTAGAGCCGGGTCTAAAGCAGTTAAAATGTTTAACTGGTTCTTCACGTTCTCTTTTTCAAAGTGGATATGTGTTCCTGCTACTCTTTTTGCAGCCTGCAGTCTTTCTCCTACTATCTCTCGCTGGATCTCCCCTCTCTTGGAAGAAATCTTTTTGATACGGCCTGAATTAAGAGGTGTACCTAGAGGAACTATTTTGAGGCCTTCTTCTTCAGCTGTTTCAAGTATGCTTGAGATTTTATTTTTGATCTCGCCTTCCAAGTTATCTAAGTCTTTATGCGGCCTTGTTTTAATCTCTAGAAGCGGTTCTACAAATTCTTGCTCTGTAAAATCTGTACCTGAGATTTTCTTTGCTGAAGAAAGCTCTCCTTCTCTATCGATGACCCAGTACTCCAGTTCAAGGCCTATCCTCATTTTTTAGTCCTCTTCCTTCTGTTTCTCCATTGCTCTCTGATGGAGGCGTTCAACTATTGCAAGGATTACATCCTCCTCTACTACTTCGTTTATTGTTTCGTTTAGGCCTGGCGCACCGTTTACTTCCAGTACATAGACTCCTTCTTCTGTATCTATTATATCGCATCCGCAGATGTCGAATCCTGTTGATCTGGCTGCTGCGAGTGCTGCCTCCTCCATCTTCGGCGTTATCTCTGCTTTCTTCCTTGTCCCGCCTGCTCTGAGATTGGACCGCCACTCATCTTTATCTGAACTGGAACGCTGATATCCTACAGTGTGATCTCCAATCACCAGTATCCTGTTATCGGTACCGTTATGCTCCTTGTACTCCTGAAGACAGATATCCTGCTTAAAGGCCTTCATTGTATCCATTACAGGCCTGAGCTCTGATTCAGATGAGGCTCTCATTACTCCCTGGCCTCCTGAACCTCCTATAGTCTTCATTATCACCGGATAACCTAGTTTTTCTGCACATTCCACAGCTCTGTCTGGTGACACGGTGTAGTAGCTGTCAGGTACGTTAACGTTGTTTTCGGAGAGAGCTTTCATGCTGTAGAACTTGTTGGCTTCGTAGGCGTAGCTGTCGTTTTCGCATTGAGTTACGACTCCTGCATCATTCATTACCTCTGAAATGTGTTCGGAGAACTCCTTGTCTTCATCCCCCGTCCTGAAGTAAGCTGCATCGAACTCTGTAAGATCTGTTCCTTTATAGAAAACCTTGTTCTCTTCTCCGTGTATGAATTTCAGCCCACTGACGGGAGCTGCCAGTACGGAGTCAAAGATATCTTCAGCTCGCTCAATAATAAGCTGATGCGTTGTAGATATATCTCCATAGATGATAGCGAGCTTCAACTTTCTTCACCTGGCTTAAGAGTTTTAGCAGCAGCTTTGAAAGTATCTTTACCAGAAACATCCATATACTTCTTAAGGTCTGGATTGGGGTTAATATCTACTACTTCTCCACTCCTAACAAGTACTTCTGCTATTTCGGTTCCAATAGCATTTGCAGCAATTCTAACATTATCTTTAATCTCGTTAGAGGTATTGGAGTAACTTAAATTATCTTCTTTAAACTTCCATCCCTCGGAATCGTCTTTAAGAGATACGATTTGATCTCCTGCTACTAAACACCTGTATTTATCTCCTTCGCTGAACTCTTTGAAAACCATAATGTTTTCACCGTACTCTACACCTTTTGAAAAAGACTTGATATCTTCAACAGTGTCAAGCTTGGCGCTCTCTACTTCTCTAAAGTTCTGAAATTTTTTACCTATCAGAGGGCCTTTTAAATGCTTTTCTAGGCTTCTGGCGGCTTTTTCATCAGCTATTGCTGCAGATGCAGGTGTTGGAACTTCTTTGTTGTTTAATACGTGGCAAAGATAGTTTTTCTTAGCCATTGTGAAAAAGGCTGTAGAGTAGTAGTTCAGCGAAATGTTTCTTTCCTCAATAAGCTCAAGCAGCACCCTTCCAAAAATAGCGTTCCTTGGCAGGATGTTGGCGTAAACTGCGTCAAAACTATCTATAGGTTCTCCATTTACTCTAAGACCGGAACTGTTTTCAACAACCTCTGGAGAAAGTTCCTCTAATTCAACTCTTTCAACTTCATCAAAGTACTCGTTAAGGCCTTCCAGATCGGTTTCAGATATCTTCAGAAGCCTCATCTTTCTCCCCCTTAACGTTTTCTTTTTCCCCTGTAAAGCCCTCTGGTTTCCAGATCCTGGTCAGTTTCTCGTTTGACGTCCATTTATCGATGTACTGGTCCATTGATTTAGGAGTTGAGTTCTTTAGGATACGGCCCTGCCTCAGGATTTTTCTTAGTCGGGATTCAAGAGTCTTGGAAAGCTCATCGTAAAGATTTTTATCGGCGTAAATTAGATCGTTCTTGATCCTCCAGTAAGCCGTTGTCCCTTTAGGAGCTAAGACAATATATCCTCTCTTATGCCCGAATTCGCCCATCGCATCCAGCAAGGCATCCTTATGTACATAATAGACCCCGCCATTTGTCCCGCTAGGATCTAGGTTCAAGATCTCTTCGCCTTCAACCCCTACAGAAAGGACATAATGCCCTTTAGTGGCATCAGGGAATATCTCTGGCTTATAGAAGTTTGATATAATCAATCCCCCGTCGTTAAACCAGGACTTGTACTCATCTCCTATATCCGTAATCTCATCAAAACCTACCCATGCAGCCTTAACTTCATTATTAGTCAACTCTTCAGCCGCAGAGATCAAGTCGTACTCATCAACCCCGTTCTCATCGACATCTGCCTTCTCACCGATCTCCTCCTGATCATACCGGTAACCAAATATCTCCAAAGCCATCTCCATGGAAGCAGGGCCGCAGAACGAAGGTTTCTGAGCTACAAAATAACTTGTAATATTATCAAGAGTCTCCAGATCGCTTTGAGACCTCTTAAATCTTATAGGGCTGTTCATAAGCAGGCTGTTTGGAGTTAACAACGTGTAACCGGAATCGGTATCCACAGAAGTGGAGAACAAAGAAATTTCCTTAATCTCTCCGGTCTCTCCCTCAACCTTAACCTCCTCTCCAGGCCTTACCTGTCGAGAATTATTCAAGTAAAAACCTGCTGCCGCATTCTGGAACAGATCCTTAAACGAGTAGAAAACTAATCCAGCAACCAGGAAGGCAGAGGCCCAGGTAGCAGCGTTCATAAACTCATTGAAGTAACTATAGCCTATATTCAACTGGTGAAGCACCACTTGAAGCAGAAGCACATACATGAAGGCCTTGAAAATGGTTTCAAGTATCTTGGAACTGCTCTTTGATAATCCGATCTCTCTCAGGTAATTATCTGCTCCTGAGGCGTTGAAGAAGTTTCCTAAAACTTTGCTTATGGTTTTTATCAGTATAACTCCCAGTGCCCCTACAAGAAGTGCTAGTACTATATTTGAACTGTTTTCTAGTACTGTTGCCGTCAGATTGGATATAAAACCCGGGTTCAGGTAGATGATGGCTGCGAAAATTATTGAAGCATCTAGTATATTGGATGCCAAGTTGAACCATTCCTCTCTTCTCTCAACATCTTTCTTGGTGGCTTCCTCGGCGTGATTGTTCCAAGCTTCCCTGGATACCGCTACCAGTATTTTAATAGCTAAGTGGCCTAAAACCAGGAAAACTACTGCAGTCGCTAAGCTTACAACCGGCTGAGAGCTACCTGAGAGAAAAGGCAGAAAACCTTCAATTGCCATATAACTACATTCCCGTGAATTAGCTTAAAAACCCTGCCTTTTCACTCAACCGATTTAATGGTTCCATGACCGATCAAACGCCAGCGAGAACCTACCTGCCGGGAAATAGCGACTCTATCCCCTTCCTCGGCGCAAAGAGGCATTTTAAGATCAATCCTGACATTTTTACCGGCCTGCGTTACAACGCCAGCAGACTTCGAAGTCCCAACATTCACCATCAAGGCCTCATGCTCCTTAATGTTGTCTACTTCCTCCTCATCCTCTGAACCAACTAATCTCTCCATAAGTTCTACATTAATCTCAAGATCTTCTGTTGTATCAGGTAAATCTCCTTCAAGACCTAAAACATTCCCTGAAAGACCGTCACTCTTGGCCTGCGCAGGATCAAGGTTGGTTTCAACAGCCATAAGGCCTCCAGGCCTTCCTTTATCTACAGGCTTGTTGCCGTGGATTATGCTTTCTACAGTAGTTTTAATGGTCTTCCAGTTCCCGTCTTCTCTCAGGCCTGGCTTCAGTTCTATCTCATCTCCTTCTTCAAGCTCTCCTCTTACAAGGCTTCCGCCTACAACCCCTCCTTTTATCTCACCTGGAGGTGTTCCCGGCTTGTTAATGTCAAATGACCGGGCGAGAAGCATTTTTGGGCTGCTTTCAAGATCTCTTTCAGGCGTAGGAATCTCTTCCTCCAATGCTTCCAGCAAGGCCTCGATATTGATCTCGTGCTGCGCTGAGATAGGTATGACCGGGGCGTCCTCCGCAACAGTTCCTTCTACAAAATCCTGTATCTCCTGGTAGTTCTCCTTGGCCTCTTCCTCAGAAACCAGGTCAATCTTGTTCTGTACAATTACAATGTTTTCAATACCTACAATATCGAGAGCAGCCAGGTGCTCTCTTGTCTGAGGTTGAGGACACTCCTCGTCAGCTGCAATAATCAGGACAGCTCCATCCATTATAGCAGCTCCAGATAAAACGTTAGCCATCAAAGTTTCGTGGCCAGGAGCATCGACAAGAGAAACAGTACGAACTTCCTCACCATTCCCATCTACGTTAAGGCCTTCATCATCTTCAAAGTAGGTTACGTCAGCGTATCCTAGCCGGATCGTGATTCCTTTCTTCAGTTCTTCACTGTGCTCATCGGTCCACTTACCGGACAATGCATTGGTTAAAGTAGTCTTACCGTGGTCAACGTGTCCTACAAGGCCTATGTTTGCTTCAGGGATTCTCTGACTCATGGTTACTCTTCTTCACCGAGAAGCTCTTCGACAGATTTAGAACCTTCCTCAACAACTTTTGTATTCAACTGCTGGATTTCCTGGGAAACTGTATCTCCACGTACAGATTTCCTTTTCTTAACGCCTTTTTCTTCACCTTCAATTCCAGCACCTTTCTCTATAAGAACTCTTTCACGTTCAGAGCCTTCAATACTCTTCCTCATAGGAAAACCGGAGCGGTCACTGCCTCCCGTCACCTTCAAAGTATAACCGGAAAGGCCTACAATACCTCCATCAAACTCTTCTCCTATCTTTTTACCTACAAGTTTTGAAGAATCCTCCAGTTCGGTCTGGAAAGTCTTACCGTCGTTGTTACCAATTGTAACTTGCATAGATTAACCACCTCAGTCATTTCCCTTTTGAAGGGAAAATCCCGAGCATAAACCGTAAAAAGGCCTAAAACTTTTTTAAACCCTGCATATAGGTTGCAAGGCCTGAGTCAAAGAACTTTTCTGGAAAACATTTTTCACCTGCTATTTTTTATTCAGGAAAGCGTTTACTTGGTTAACAGCAGGGAAATGAGAGTAAGAGTTCTCAGCAGGATTACAGGACAGTTCCTGAAAGTTTTCTCCCTAGTCCTTACAATACCGTTTATACTCGGCTTTGCGTTCTCAGATCCTTTGCACGTAAAAATAGGGTTTGCAACAGCGTCATTTACAAGCCTGTTAATGGGAGGACTCCTTGCATACGTAGGTACTTCTCAAGACATTGAACTCTCAGAAGCAATGGCCTCAACAGTAGCAGGATGGGTGTTCGCAGTGCTTCTCGGCGCCATACCATTATTTGACTACATGACACCGGTATCAGCAGTGTTCGAAGCTACAGCAGGGCTTACAACAACAGGGATCTCAATGCTGTCAGATCCTTCAAAACTTCCGAAGTCCCTGCTGTTCTGGAGAGCTCTCATGCAATGGGTAGGAGGCCTTGGAATACTTACCTTCTTCATAGCAGTCATAAGAGAATCAGGAGGAGCCTCAAGAAGACTTTTCTCAGCAGAAACCCATAAAACAGACGCAGGAAGCATAAGGCCTTCACTAACAAAATCAATAAAATCACTGTGGAAGGTATACGGCCTCGTCACCCTTCTGATAATTGTAACATACATGATTCTTGGAATGCCGGTCTTTGAGGCCTTTCTGCATGCGTTCTCGGGTATATCTACGGGAGGTTTCTCGCCTTACGCTCAAAGCATGGCGGTCTACGGCCCGGCAATCCAGGCGGTTACAGTGGTATTTATGTTCGTAGGAGGAGTTAACTTCGTACTGCTTCACGGCCTGCTCCACGGCAGAATCCGTAAAATGCTTCATAACTCGGAGTTCAGGCTCTACAGCCTTTTCTTCCTGCTGCTTTCAGCAGCCATGCTTACCGGATTCCTTCCGGGCCAGGCTCTTCCACAGGCAGTTCTCAACGCCTTTTTCCAGGCCGCAGCGATCCTATCATCCACTGGATATTCAATGTCTTCAATGGCTGCTTTCTCAACCCTTCTACAGTTTATAGTGGTTGGGGGAATGTTTCTGGGAGGGTCTGTAGGTTCTACAGCTGGAGGAATAAAAGTTTTCAGGGTGAAGGCTCTTATAGAGCTTTTGAAAACTCATTTAAGAGGTTTCAGGTTGCCTGAAACTGCGATTAACGAGGTAAAGATCGATGGAGAGATTCTGGAGAACTCGACTTTACGTACTATATCCGTCCTGTTCTTTACCTGGGTTATAGCTGTTTTCACAGGTACGTTAGCAATCCTGGCCTTTGACCGGGTATCGCTTATAGGAGCTCTCTCAGGAACTGTTTCAGCCATAGGAAACATGGGCCCAATGTTCATGCAGAGCGAACAAATGATCAATCTCTCAATCTCTTCAAAAACCACATGGATAATCCTGATGATCGCAGGCAGACTGGAAATGCTCCCGCTTCTAGCACTATTAAATAGCAAAATATTCAAAGACAAGTTAAAGGCCTAAAAACCAGAAAAACCATCTATCGGCTAAAAGACCAATTTAATCAACTATGTACATAATAATAACAGGGATCAACACGCTCTCCAGAAGACTTGTAGAACGCCTTGAAGGCAAGCATGACCTTGTAGTGGTAGAAGAAGATGAAGACCTATGCAAACGGCTTTACAGTTCCTCAGGAGCCACAGTAATCAATAAATCGCCTTCAAACCTTTCAGCACTGGAAGACGCTGGCGTAACAGAAGCAGACATCCTGATCTCCACAATGAAAAACGACAACGAAAACATGGTCGTCTGCTCACTGGCAAAAAAATACGGCGTACCCAAAGTAGTCTCAAGGATGGAAGATGATGAATACTTCGAGGCCTTCGAGATCATCGACGCCCAGGCCATCGGCCACACAGACCTCCTGCTCTCCGAATTCCTATCCGCAGTAGAACACCCCTACCTAGTAAAACTCGCAAACCTCTCAAACAACAGAGAAGTACTAAAGGCCTCAATAAAAAAAGACTCAGAACTCGCAGGCAAAACAGTAAAACAACTGAAACAACAGAAAAAATTCCCAGAACAGTTCGCACTCACATCAGTAATAAGGCCTGAAAAAACAATAGGAGCCAGAGAAGACACAGTAATGAAAGAAGAAGACGAAATAATCCTTGTAGGGCCTGAAGAAGCAAAAGAAAAACTCGATAAAATATTCCAAAACCAGTAAAAAACTTCTAAACCGTTCAAACAAGACAATGAAACTGTTCAAGAGAATAAAAAAGAAAATAGAGGAACTGCTGTACAGACAAGTAAAGAAAAACACTGTAAAACTTGTAAAAACCTACCTAGAGTTCAAAATATTCCAGAAAATCTGGAGAACAATCTGGAAAAAACTCAAGAAATGACAGCGATCGCCTGGATCCGCCGCTCTCTCAGACAGCGGGACAACACTGCATTAGTCGAGGCCTCACATGAACACGAAGAAGTCGTTCCTTTCTACGTAATCGACGAGAACTACTTTGAGAAGGCGGAGCTTGGTTTTCCACGCGTCAAGTTCTGGAATGAATCGCTCACGGAACTGAAACAAAACCTCCAGGAAGACGGGAAAGACCTGATTGTGGGGAAAGGAGAACCGGTAAAACAGCTGAAAAAGATAGTTGAAGAAGCTGGTGCGGACAAAATATACTTTAACAGAGATTACTC
>JBDGSI010000052.1:0-17004 GCA_042217615.1 Candidatus Nanohalobium sp. | reverse complement strand
GCCAGGTAGTATCTTTCTCGCCCTCTAGAACTTTTTCTGGAAGCGGTTCCGCGAACTTGAGTGGTTTCATGTCTTTATTCCTGTTTTCGGCAGATGATATTTATGATTTCGAATCCGCCTATCGTATTGTCCTCAAGCTTTTCTATAATTTTCAGGTTCTGTTCTTTCAGAAGCTGGTTTATCTGGTCCTGATCCAGCAGGTACTGCTTCACCTCGCCGTTGTATTTTTCCCGGAGGATAGAGTCTTCCTCTCCCAGTTTGAAGTTGAGGAATAGAACGCCTTCGGGCTTAAGAACTCTTTTTAGTTCGGAGATAACGTTTTTCATCTTCTCAGGAGGGAAGAAATGCATGACGGCATTACAGTAGACGCCGTCAAAGCTCTCGTCTCCAAATTCTAGATTCCTGATATCCATGATGTGGTACTCTCCCTTTTTGTTCGCCTTTGCGTATTCAATCATTCCTCCGGCGAGATCTATTCCCACGGCGTCAAGCCCGTTTTCAGTGAAGTACTCTACGTCTCGACCAGGGCCGCAACCAGCATCAAGTACCCGGCCTTCTCCAACTTCTTCTATGAAGCTGTCGATAAAATCAACGAACCGGTCACTCAGGTTTTCGATAGAATTGTTCTCCGCAAACTTTTCTGCGCCTCTGGAATAGAACTTCTCTGGCTTCTCCGGCATGGATATTTGTTAAAAGGTAAAATTGATTACTGTTTCCATCTTTTGGGGTAGGTTTCGGGGTTCATATGTACTGAGTTTAGGGTGGCGGCGGTTCCTTTTTCTTCGTAGAGTTGTTCGGAGTTCATTTCTGCTTCGGCTAATGCTATAAGTTCTCCTTTGAGTGTGGTGATTGCTACTGTGTCTCCTGTTTTGATTTTGTCCTGGAATTTGGAGATCCCGTTTGCGCCCAGGTTTGCTCCGTTGGCTACAGCGTTTACTGCGGAGTCTTTGACCGCTATTTTTGGTAGGTGGTTTACTGCTTTTTCTATGGGGTGTAGGACTTCTCTCAGTTTTTCTTCGTCTCCGTCTTCCCTGTAGAAGTGGTATGCGTCTACAATATCTTGTAGTTTGTCAGCTTCTTCCTCTGTTATAGAGCCTTGAACTGTTCTCCGGAGTTCGTTCATTTCTGCGGTTGTACCCAGGGCTTTTCCAAGTTCTCTGATCAGTACTCTTACGTAGAACCCTGATTCGCATTTTACACGCGCCAGAATATTTTTTTCTTGTTTCTCTATCAGTTCCGTTTCGTAGACTTCTCTTTCTCTTTCCTGTCTTTTGACAGCTGACTTTTTCGGCGGCACCTGTTTGTTGACTCCTTCAAAGGCCTTCAGTTTTTCTTTGACTTCTTTGTCCTCTATACTGTCTTTGAATTCTGCTTCGAAGATGTATTCTTTGTCTGCTTCGGCGAGTGCCGGGTTGATTCTTGTACCGTTGTTAAGGCCTACTGGCAGGATTCCTGATGCGTTGGGGTCTAGTGTTCCGAAGTGCCCTGTTTTTTCAAGTGATAGTTCTTTTTTGATCCAGGTTGAGACTTGTTTGCTTGTGGGGCCGAAGGGTTTGTCTACGATGAAGAGGCCTTTTTCCAGAAGTTTTTCTATTTCTCTGTTTTCCGGTATTGTTCCGTATTCCTGGCTTGTATTTGCTTCTTCTCTGGTGTACCATTCGGCCTGGTTCATAGCCTTTTGTTTGGAGTGGAAGTTTTTTATCGGGAAAGGATGTGTGGAGAATAGGTTGGAAATGGTTTTTCCGTGTTTAAGGCCTTTTTACTGGACTCCCAGAAGTTTTCTGAAGATGTAGGATAGTGGCATCATTAGGATGAAGTAGAATCCTAGCCAGTTGAGTGCTTTTCCTATGTAGGGAAGGTTTACTGGTAGTGGTATGAATAATGCGTTTATTTTGAGTTTTGCATCTGTTTCTGCGTCCGGTGTTTGTTTGAAGTTCATTACTTCCCAGGTGATGTCATGGATCTGTATGTTTTCGTGTATTGATGCATTGTTTCCGTTGTGTTTCACCACTGGTTTTGTCTTGTTTACTACTTCGATCTGTGCTTGGTGGCCTGCGTAGGTTGTGTTGCCTTTGAAGGTTTGATTGTCTGCTCTGTGGAGGTCTATGGATGGGCTGTAAGTGGCTCCAAGCCATGGGAATATGAATGATACGAAGATCATCGTTGCTATCATTGGTTTGAAGTTCAGCATCATTACTTTCTGGTTCAGCTTCATTGTCTTGGACATGTGTTTTGAGGCCTTTTCGTCTTCGCCGTTCTGCCTTGCTTCTTTCATCTTGTCATTGTGGTAGTCCAGTTTTTCCTTGATTTTGTCTTGTCTGTCTACGTCTAGCAGCCACCAGTAGATCAGTGAGAAGATTCCTGCAAGTGCTATGGAGAAAAATGCAAGTGAGATGTAAGGCCCGGCCTGAAGCAGTGGCTGGAAAACAGTGTTGTAGAAACTGAAAAGAGGTGCAAGGATTTCTATGAAGTTGATTCCCAGTACCATGGCTGTCTCCGTATGCTTTCTTTCATTGACGAATGTTTTTAACTGGCTGCTTCACGGTTCAAAAAGAGACAAGGGGGGGAACCCTTTTACTGGATGAAGTCTTTGAGGGCGGGGTGGAGTTCTTCCATGTGTTTCTGTGCAAGCTGTTCATATAACTTGTAGAAGATCATGACTGTTAAGAGGGTTCCTGTTCCGCCTCCTGCTGCCTGTGTCATGTTTGCTGCGGCTGCTAGAAGGCCTACTGCTACTCCTGATAGTACTGTGAGGCCTGGAATGTACCTGTTTAGGACTTTTTTGATTATTCTCTTGTCTTTTCTGAAGCCTGGTACTTTCATCCCTGTTTGCTGGATCTGGTCGGCTACGCTGTCCGCGTCCTGGCCTGAGGTTTTAACCCAGAAGAATGAGAACATTACTGATCCAAAGGTATATACCGACATGTAGAATATTACGTGGAACAGGCTTCCTGATCCCATGAGCGAAAGATTTCCTAGGCCTCCTGTAAGTATGCTTGTTATGAAACCTGTAGGTGCTTGCAGCCATGCTACAAGGCCTGAGGTTGCTGTTCCCTGACTCATGCATCCGAGAGGGCTGCATCCGTTTTGACCGGCTAGAGTGGTTCCTACGATCTGTATATTTGACACGAATGCTGCGATAAGGATTACAGGCATGTTTGATGTGTAAAGGAATTTTAGAGGCCATTTTTGTCCGAAGCCTCTGGCGTTGCCGAATGTAAGAGGTATTTCTACTTTCATTGACTGCATGTAGACTGCTGCGGCGAATACTGCTACTGTTGAGAGTATAGGTATCAATGCTATCTTTTCCTGCGTTGCTATGAATTTAAAGATTGCTCCTGCAGGTTCTCCCTGTGAGACTGTCCAGTAAAGGTCCGGAGAAGCTGTCCCTGTTAGTGGCGAGATTATACGTACGAAGATTGTTTTTGATACTCCTGCTGCGATGAAAAGGCCTGTACCGCTTCCGAAGCCCCATTTCTGGATTAGATCGTCTAGAAGTATGATTATTATTCCTCCTAATGCGATCTGGAAGGTTAGTAGGAAGAATACTGTTGGTTGTCCTGTTACGTTTCCGAATGTCCCTGATAGGACGTATCCTGCAGCTTCTACTATTGATAGGCCGTACGCCATTACTTTCTGTGCGGACTGAAACTTTCTTTTCCCGTCCTGTGTATTGGTATCCCATGGCAGTAGTTCTGATCCAACAAGCATCTGAAGTACAATACTTGATGTTACGATAGGTCCGATTCCCAGAGTGATTATTGACCCTATCTGGGCACCTAGAAGCGTCTGGAATGTCTGTAACCGTTGAAGCGCCTGTTCCACGCTTGCTGCATGAGCTCCGTAAAGATTTATGGAGCCTAGAAGGTAGTAAACTACAAGTACGATACCGGTCCACATCAGCATCTCTTTAAGCGACTGCTCCTTTTCAGGTTCCTCGATTCCGGGCAGGTAAGATGCTATCTGGACCAGTAGAGAGGCCATAATGTCTTTACTCCTCTAGCTTAACCGCTTCTCCTTTAGAATCTTCAATTTTCTTCTCCGCTGAATCGGAAAAGTTCTCTGCGTGGATCTCGATCTCCTTAGTCAATTTACCTGTGCCTAGGACTTTTTCATATCCGAGTTCACTTAAATCCACTACATACCTTCCATTTTCTTCCTCTGCAAGGCCTTCTTCAACAAGTTCCTCTACTCTTTGATCGATGTCTCTAAGGTTGAGGCCGTTTTGCTCCGACTTGTTGAATGGTGTGAAACCGTTTTCACCCATTTCTTTGAGGCCTTCTTTTGTCATCCTGTTGTGGCTTGCTTTTTTACCGGTTCCTGCCTTGCCTCTTCCTCCTCGACTTCCTGCTCCACGGTTTTTCTTGCTGCTTCCGTGTCCGTGTGTCCCGGACTTTTTCTTCTTTGAGCGTCTTTTTACCATCTATATCATCCTCGTTAGAAGTTTTTCCATGTCTTCTCTGCGGCCTAGGCTTCCGCCTTGACCTACCTGTTTACGCGTATCCTTGAATCCTCCGGATGGAGGCCTCAGGTTTACAGTTGTACCTGCATCGATTTCGACATCTTTTTCTTCTTCTACTTTTTCAACGGTTTCTTCAGTGATTTCTCCGAAGGTAATGTAGTCTTTTGCCACTGAGAGCTGGCCTCTGTTTGCATCAGTTTCTTCCAGGAACACTACCTGGTTCTTCTGCTTAAGGCCTAGATGCTGCAGCGATTGCCTAGCCTTCTTTCTTGCGTCTACTGTTCCTCTTATCTTTACTGCTGCAATCACTTTTCATCACCTTTTTTGTACTCGTTTATCTTTTTCAACGCGTTAAACGTTGCCTGAATCAGGTTTTCACGTGTACGTGTTTTTCCACGGGCTTGAACCCATACGTCTTCGATCCCTGCAAGTTCCAGTATTTTTTTGACTTCATCTGAAGCTGCGAGGCCTGTTCCTTTCGGAGCTGGCTTGAGCTCGACTGTTACGGAACCTGATTTACCTATTACTTCTAGAGGTACTGTATGCTCTGTTCCGCATCCGCATTCCCAGCTTCCGCATCCTTTCTGCACTTTGATAAGGTTTAATTTGGCTTCGCGGTTTGCGTCGTCGATTGCTGCTCTTGTGTCATCGCTTTCTCCCATTCCAAGGCCTATAACGTTTCTACGGTTGCCTAGTACTGTCATGGCCTTGCTGTTGTATCTTGCACCGGATTTGTGCATCCGTGCGGTACGCTTGGAGACGGTTCTTCTTTTGCCTCCTCCTTTTCCTGGTGTTCCTCCGATCAGGATTACTTCTTCTTCAAGGTCTGTAAGGGAGTCTACTATTTCCGGCTCCATGATTTTTCTTCTTGCATCTAGTGCTTGCTCTATACTGGATATCTGACCGTTTGCTACTTTTCTTCCAAGTTCTGTCTTCGGATTCCAGATCTCCTCTTCTTCGGTCTCTTGTTCTGCCATTAAAAGTCACCTTCGATTTCTTCTTTTGTTTCCTCAAAGTTTTCGACAATGTCGATGTCTTTCATTTCCTCTATATGTTTTCCTTTGATCCTTTCTTCTTCAGGGAAGACTTCATCTCCTGCAGGGATTTCAAGGCCTGCGTCTATCATTCCTTTAAGTGCTGCGAAGACTCTGCCCCCTGATTTTTTCTCTCTAAGGCCTAGATCTAGTACTGCTTCGTCTGCATCTGCTTTTTTACCTGTCAAGTATCCTGTCAGGTATGCTGCTGGCAGATTACCTGTGTTGTATTCCCAGCCGTATTCTTTGAGTTCTTTGCTTGTTGTCTGAGCTGTGTTTTGATCTCCTTCAGGGCTGAAATGTGAGAGATGTGCTTTTGTGTGCTTGTTGCTTGTTCTGATCACTGCCCTTGGTTTCCCTGATTTTACAAGTTTAAGTCGCTGCTGGTAGTCTGTTTTCTGCTCTCTTCTTCTTTTATGCGGTACTTTGTGGTTAGGTGAGTCGGCCATTTTTTATCACTCAAGTTTGCTCTCTACGTGGTTTTCCAGGTGTTTTGTATTTCTGAAGAATCCTCCTTTGCTCATGTCGTACAGTTTTCTGTACTGATCCTGTGTGATTTCTTCTTCATCCCTCATTTCTTTCAAACGTTTTCTGATCGAACGGATTTTCTCCATCCACTCCTGTTTGGAGGATTTACGTGCGGTCTTCTTTCCTTTTCTACTTCCCTGACCTTTTTGAAGGCCTTTCTTTTTCTGTTTCTTCTTCTGTTTGCTGCGGCCTTTGCTTGTTCCCTTCTTGTCTTTCTTCTGGATTGCATCGCCTTCGATCAGGTTGCGGATGTCTTGCCTGGTGATTGCTTCTTCTACTCTTTCTCTTTCTTCTGGATCGATCCAGACCCTGTTCTTCCCTACATCCATTACTTCTGCTGCCATCCGTTTCTGGCTTTTTAGATCAGTCATTGTTTACAGGTCACCTCTGTTAAGTACGTGTATATCTTCTTCGTCAGCTTTTTCAACTATCTCTTCCTTCTTTCTTCCACCGACTTTTGAAGCGATTCTTGCTGCCTGGGTTTCAGAGTCTATTTCCTCCAGTTCATCCATATTGTGTACGAGGACTTCTTCAAATCCGGAAGGATGAAAGCCTCTAACTTCTTTCGGTGTTCTGTATCCTGGTTTAGGCATTGCTGGCGCATGCTTTTTCTGCAGCCTTATGGAGGAGTGTTTTCCCTCTGGCTTTTTCCAACTGTTTTTCTTCAGTTTATTGTGCTTGTGTTTCTGTTGCTGTCTGAATTCTTTACTCACTGGTATCCGCCTCTGTTATGTAGACTCCGTCTTGGAAAGTTCTTGGATCTCTATCGCCTTTTTTGCATAACTGTTCGATCCGGGCTGCTGTCTGACTTACTGCTTCCTTATCGGATCCTTTCAGTGTAAGGTTTTCTCCATCCACTTCCACTGTTACTCCTTCCATAATCTCTGTCTTTCTAGGATTTCTCTCTCCCATGAAGTTTTCGATCACTACTTCTCCTGATTCCTGTTTTATCGACATCGGGAAGTGAGCGTATACACCCTCCATTTTGTAGACATGAGGGTTTTGAAGGCCTTCTACCATGTTTTGTACATGACCTCTGTATGTTCCTAGGATACTGGTAATATCTTTTTTGCTTGATTCTGTGCTGAACTCTACTTCTTCGTCTTGGACTTTGATCTGGATCATTGCGTGATCCATTTTTTTGGAGACTTCTCCGTCTTCTCCTTTTACTGTAAGAACTCCATCCTCGTATTCTGCTTCGAAGCTTTCTGGAATTTCTACTGTTTCTTTTTCCGTCATTATCTCTTTCCACCTCTTAGTAGACGTATCCCAGGAGTTTTCCTCCTATTTCTTCTTCTCTTGCTTTTGTATGTGTCATTACTCCGTGGCTTGTTGTTACCAGGATTTCTCCGAATCCCTGGGCTGGAAGATATCTTTTCGCCCATTTCTCCAGTTCATCTTTTTTGACTGAAAAGTTGGGTTTGACTGGTTGGCATTCATTGATTTTCGGCTTTACCTCTACCTTGAATTTGCCTCCTTTGCCGTCTTCAACCAGTTCAAATACTCCTATGTATCCAAGCTGCTGTAGCTGTACCAGGACATCTTTCACCAAGTTGCTGGTTGGTGTAATGACTGCGTGTGTTTTGCCCTGTCTTGCTGCGTTGTTTATTGATGAGAGTGCGTCACTCAGTGTATCATGCTGCATTTTTTTGGTTCACCTCTATTTCAACTGCTCAAATCCTAGTTCTTCTGCGATTTCACGGAAACACTGTCTGCAGTAGTTCAAACCGTATTTGGATATTACTCCGCGGCCTGTTCTCCCGCATCTTCTGCATTCCTTCTTCTCCTTGCCGTAGTCCCTTTCCTTCGGAGCGTTGTGCTTTTCGAACTTTTCCTTCTTCCCTTTCTTATGCTTGATCTGGTCAAGTACTGCCTCATATGACATTATTTATTTCACCTCTACTCCAAGCTCGTCTTCAACGAACTCTTTTGCCTCTTCATCAGAGACCTTGTGATCCTTTCCGATTTCACCAGGCTTATGATTCCTTTTCTTAACCCTGTAACCAGGTCTTTCAAGAACTACAGTTACCTCAAAGCCTTTCATCCCGATATCTGCGTCATAGTCAATACCTGGAACATCGATGTACTCGCTTATACCGAAGGAGAAGTTCCCATCTCCATCGAAAGCAGTTTCAGAAATCTCGTTACCTGCTGCAGGAAGCACTTTCTCCAGGAACTCTCGTGCCTTCTCCCCTCTCAAAGTCACTGAAGCCCCAATATTAAGGCCTTCTCTGACTCCGAATGATTTTGCTTCTTCTTTTGAATCTACTCTTACAGGTTCCTGACCTGTTATCTTTTCAAGCAGGTTGTAGGCCTTTTCTACGCTGTCGCCTACTTCGCCTTCGGATATGTTCACTGATACTTTGCCGATATTGATTTCCTTCATTTCCTGACTCATTTGGTTTCACCTGTGTTAATTTTCTCCACTGCTACCAGGTTTTCGAGCTGTGTCTGGAATTCGTATCCGCTTTCTACTTTTCCTGCATCGCTGTCCAGGTTTCTTCTGTGGATCTCCTTGAGTTCTGCGACTTCTCCTGCGTGTTGACCGGAGATTACGATTACCTGGCTTCCTTCTTCTCTTTTTACTTCTTCTGCTTCTCCGTCTTCCATTAGAAGAGTGCTGCCTGTGCTGTATTCTTTTTCGGTGCGGTAGTTGCTGCCGTTGTGAAGGTGGTAGACGTATTCATCTCCTTCTGATTTCTTTCCTTCTATTCTTGCCACCGTTACCTCAGGTTTCTCTGCTTTCAGGAACTTAAGCTGGCTTCCCTCAATCAGGACACGGTAAGCTTTTTCCACATCTTCAAGTTCTACTACGTCAAGGACTCCTATTCCTTCTTTCACACTTCTTACTCTTTCACCGTTCCTCAACAGTTTTCCATCTCTTATGATTTTCTTAGCTTCTTTCTCCGAGTCCGCATACCCTGTAACATCCCTGAGGAACAGTACTGCAGGCACTGCATTCTCCGTGCTCCTGCTTCCTTCAATACCGGAAACATAGCTGTAGTTTTTCCTTTCGATAGGATAATGCTTAGGTGCTGAAAGCCTTTTCTGGTGAGTCATTGATTATCATCCTCTTCTTCGTCTTCTTCGATTTCCCCTTCAAGTTCTTCTGCTTCTTCCTCAAGCTGCTCTGCCTCTTCCTCATCTTCCTCAATCTCTTCCTCAAGTTCTTCAAGCTCTTCTTCATCGATGTCAGGAGCTTGCTGACCTCCTCCCTGCATCTGCTGCATCATTTCATTTTCTTCATCTTCCTCAAGAGCTTCCTCTACTTCTTCACTGTCAACGCTGAGCTCATCAGCTGCTTCTCCAATACCGTACTCCTCAATTCTATCATCCTCTTCAAGATTCAAGGCCTTTACTTGGAGGTTGGAAGGCCTGAAACCTTTTTCGCTTGTTGATCCATCTTGTCTTTCTACTTCGAGGCCGTTTATGTATATTTTCTGCTTGTCTCTGTTGATACCTGAGATTATTCCTTCTGCTCCTTTTCTGTCTCCTCTTGTTACTTTTACTCTGTCTCCCAGGTTGAGTTGAATGTTTCTGGTTCCAAGTTCGTCTCTAAGTTCTTGGGAGAGGTTTGCTGATACTAGTTTATCTTTTACGTGTTGTGGAGCGTTTCTCCTGTATTTTCTTTGCTTGGATGGGTTCTTGCTTGCTTTCCAGTCTTTGCTCCATTCTTGTTTGCTCATTTTATACCACCTTTGACGCGATTTTTCCGATCGGGCTGAATCTCTGAACTACTTCTTTAGCGATCGGACCTTTCGTGACGTTTCCTTTTGGCAGCAGGTTTTCTTCTTCTACGAGTACTGCTGCGTTGTCTTCAAATCTGACTTTTATTCCTTCAGGTCTTTCGTATTCTTTTGCCTGTCTTACGATCACTGCGTCGAAGACTTGGTGTTTGACTTCTTGATCTCCTTTCAGTACTTTTACTTTAACTATGTCTCCTACTCCTGCAGAAGTTCTGCGGCTTCTTCTTCCTTTCCTGCTTCTGACTCCGATAATCTTCAGTTTCTTGGCTCCGGAGTTGTCTGCGCAGGTTAGTTCTGCTCCTATATCCAATGTTCTCGTTATACTGGCTCCCAGAGGCTTCACTGTTCTTCTCCCTCATGAACTTGAACTATTACAGAAGATTTTGTCTTGGATACCGGTCTTGTCTCAGCTACCGTTACTTCGTCTCCTTCCTCTACATTAAGGCAGCCAGGAACGTGAGAAGTAACTTTGGTATTTCTTCTCTCCTTTCTTTCGTATTTAGGAACACTTTCAGAGTGCTCCCATCTAACTGTTGCGGATTTCTGCATCTTTGTGGACTGCACTTTCCCGGTAAACGTGCTTCCTCTCACGGATAAATCTCCATGGAACGGGCAGTGCTTGTCCTCACATTCTTCTTCAGGTTCTTTCACGTCAAGTCCGATTCCCACTAAATTTCACCTTATTCTTTGATTCTAACACCTGGAAACTTCGGTGAACTTTTTATACCCGACCAAGCAGCTTCAGGTAGAAGAGAGCTGTAAACCAAAACAAGGGTTGAAACACCAGGTTTTTCCTAAGCTCTCCACCTGAAGTATCGTCCTCCAGACACCGGAAACCCAGAAAACAGGTTTCAAAGGCCTTTAAAGACGACTTCAAGCGGTCAGGAAAAAGTATCACACTTCTTCCCAGGCTCTGTACTTAGGAACAAGAAGTAAACTTTAAAAGGGTGGTTTGCCGGGGGAAGTAGAAGGAGAACAGCATCGAAATAAAAAGAAGGTGTTAGGAAAAAAGATTGAGGCCTTTCTCTAGGAGTTTACCTGGATGTTGCTTCTCTCGAACCCTTCATCTTCCAGGATGTCGACTATTCTACGGGTGTGATCTCCCTGCAACTGGATCTGACCGTTTTTCGCTGTGCCTCCGCACGCCAGCTTTGATTTGAGTGTGGAGGCAAGGTCTTGCAGGTCTACGCTGTCGTCAAGGCCTTCGACCACTGTCATTTCTTTGTTGTAGCTTCTTGAGTCTATTTTGACAGTGATTTGCTGGTCTTCTCTTGCGATTGAGTCGCAGACACAGAGGTCCTCTGGCATCCCACATTTGGGACAGGTTGATTCACTCACTTTGAAGACCTCTTGAACAGGTTTTCAGGTTTGGAAGAGGTTTTTGAAGTTGTTGAGAAGTTGTTGGAGAACCTTGAGTTTTTGTTCATTAGTATCTAGCTGTTGGTTCTTTCGTTGAGAACTGTTTTGATGCGTGCAATGGTTTTTTTCATTTCTTTGATCCTTCCAGGGTTGTCTGTGAATCCTCCCATTTCTATCTGTCCTCGTTCCTGAACGAGTTCTTTCTGGAGGTCGGTCATTCTTTCCTTGAGTTCGCTTGTCTTTTTTTCTCTTGCTTCGTCGGCTGTAAGTATTGCCACTGTTCTATGTCACCTTTCTACTGGTTTTTATTCTTTCTGGCGTTCAAGCCATTCAATGAATGTTTTCCGGTTTTTACCTGCTTTTTCTGCCTGCAGTAGTGCTCCGAAGTCAGGATCTTCTATCTCTCCTACTTTTTCCTTGGCTTCGCTGATTGTTCCCTGTACAATATCTTCATGACTGGATTCAAAATCTTCTTCTGCTTCCTCTACGGCTTCCTCTGCCTCTTCAAGCTCTTCTTCAACTTCTTCATCGTCTATCTCTTCCTCTGCTTCTTCAATTTTTTCTTCAGCCTCTTCAAGCTCTTCTTCAACTCCTTGTGCAGGCTCTTCATCCATTTCCTCAAAGGCATCTCTTACTTCATCTTTGCTGATCTCAGCTGATCCTATCTCTGAGGCCTTTTCTTCTATTGCTCTTTCAAGCTCTGCCGAGGTCATGTTTTCTGCTTCTTCGATTACTTCTTGAATTGTCTGTGTCCTGTCAAAGTCTTCCTCTTCTTCACTGCTCTGATGCAGGATTTCTTCGCTTACATCGACATCTCTGTGCATGAACTCCGGCATTTCCTCCATTATCCGGACCTTGACTCCGATTGCTCCTGGCTTTGTCCTTGCAAGTGCGTATCCTTTCCGGACGTTGTCTTTTGAAGTGTTTCCACAGCGTTTCACGTATCCATAGGAGAACTTCTCTGTCCTTCCTCTATTACCGCTTAACTTTCCTGTGATCTCGATCTCTGCCCCTATAACTCCTGCCTCCTTCATCCTTCTGAGATACGTATATCCTACTCTTTTGGCGTGACCGCCTTTCTCAAGCCAGTCAGCGATTGAATCTGCGACAACCTGAGCCTCTGCATCAGGCTCATCGATCTCATTTACTTCGATCTGAGGATTCTCAAATCCAAACTCTTCCTCAACATCTTCAGTCAACTCATTGATCCTGGAACCTCCTCTACCGATAACAAGACCAGGCCTCTGAGCATAGATCACGATTTTAGTAGAAGTAGGCGTCCTTACGATATCGGCCTTAGAGTAACCTGCACCTTCAAGCTCATCAGCGAGGAACTCGTCAAGCCTTACTTTACGTGCACCTTTTTCGATAAACTGTTTCTCTTGCATTCAAAAACCGCCTCCGCGATTTCCTGCTTTCCTTGAAACTCTTTGAACTTCGTTCATTAGCATCATTTATCTTTCACTGCTCCTCTAAAACAATTTTGACATGAGCTGCCTTGGTTTTCTCTCCTCTGAACCGTGAAGGAGTCACATACTCCTGCCCCTGGTTAATTATAATGTTTTCAACTTCTAGAGCGCCAGGGTTAAGGCCTTCATGCTCTGCATTCGCTTCTGCTTCTTCAAGAACTTTTAAAACGTGTTCTGCTGCCTTTACAGGGTATCTTCCTGAGTCTCCGCTTCCTTTCCTGTGTCCGACATCGCTGTCGAACTTTGTGTATGGTACTGCTAGGTCTTTTTCAATTACTTTCTCCAGTTTACCTACAGCTTTCTCAACTCTGTCTCCATCAATGAACCTTCCGATCTCTGTAGCGTCTTTCCATGAGATCGGCATGTTCTTGCCGAAGGCCTTTGCCTGATGTGTCTCGGTCTCTAAAGTCATTATCGAAACTCACCTGAGTTTCTGGTAAGGCTGAAAATGAAATTCCCTTCGGAATTTCCTGGAGAAAATTCTCCGAATTTTCGAATCCTTGATTTTCGCATTGATATCACTTACTTGAGCGGTACATGCTTGGATGAGCGTGTTGCTCCAAGTCCTGGAGCACTGTGCTCAACTTTCTTACGGGTTTTTGCAAACTCTCCGAAGTAATGACCGATCATTTCTTCCTGGATCTCTACTTCTTCAAATCCTTGACCATTATAGATTTCAACTGTTTTACCAACCATTTCAGGCAGGACAATCATGCATCTGAGATGGGTTTGAACCCTGTCCTTGTCCTCAAGTTTTTGAAGCAGTTTTTTCTCTTCTTCTCTAAGGCCTCTCTCAAGTTTCCTCCGGCCTCTTGCATCAAGCAGTTCTGCGAACTCTGATCTGCTCATCTCCTTGAGTTCGTCCAGTGTTTTTCCTCTGTACGTAAAGTCCTCTGACATTTTTTGATTAAACCTCGTTTTTTAGTCGTTGTTCTTCTTTCCGGAGCGTTTGGCTCCTATGCTTCCAACCTTGCTTCCTGGTGAAGCACTCTTGGAAACAGTTTTAGGCTGTCCAGGTTTTGCAGATCCTCCGAACGGATGTGCTACTGCGTTCATTGAAACAGCGGATACTGTTGGATAACTTAGACCTCTTGCCTCTGCCTTCTTCGCAGCGTTTCCAGCCTTTACAAGAGGTTTGTCCTCCCTTCCACCGGCTGCGACTTTTCCAACTGTTGCTCTGCATCTTGTATCAAGTTTCTTGAAGCTCTTGCTTGGCAAACTGATTCTTACACCATCTTTTTCATGAGATACAACGAATGCGTATGTTCCTGAGGCCTTAACCAGCTTTCCACCATCATTTGGCTGTGTTTCAATATTGTGGATCGGTACTCCTTCAGGGATCTCTCCGACTGGAAGCGTGTTTCCTTCCTTGATCTCTGCGGATACTCCTGCTTCGATCTTATCCCCTGTTGAAAGGCCTTCCGGCGCCAGAATGTTTCTTGTCTCTCCGTCTTCAAATTCTACTACTGCTACCGGAGCAGTCCTTGAAGGGTCGTGTACTATGTCTTTTACCTCTCCTGTTAGTTCTGAGTTTCTATGCTGTACATCGCCTTTTCCTTTGTGAGAGTTGGACTGGAATTTTGGCGATCCTTTACCTCTTCTCTGCTGTCTGATTGGTTCTCCCATTAGTTGAAAACACCTCTACATCATACCTAGCTCAGTAGCCAGGTCCATTGCATCGTCACTTTCTGACAACCGGACATAAGCCTTCTTCTGAGCCTGTGGTGTTATGTTTGTATTAACTTTTTTGACATCTACATTGAACAGAGTCTCAACTGCATCCTTAACCTGTCCCTTATCTGCCTCAAGGTCAACGATTAAGACAATCTTATTCTCTTCATCTATCTGATCCATTGCCTGCTCTGTCATATGCGGGTTTTCAATTACGTCCCAAGCTTCGTCATCTTCCATAAAATCTAATCACCGTTTAACTGTACAGGCCTTCCTCTTCAAGCCTGTCTAAAGATTTTTGACTCCATACAACCAGTCTACCTGGTTCTGCTCCAGGAGCAAGTTTCTCAGCGTTCAACTGATCTACAAGCGAGACATCTACCCCTGGAATATTTGAAGCAGCATCCTTCACTCCGTTATCTTCTGCGACAACGACTAGAGGACCTCTCTTCTTCCTGTATTTTCTTCCACGGTTTGCTCCCTTACCAGACCTGATCTTCTTCTCTGAAGCTCTCTCAAGCTCGTCTTCAAGGCCTAAATCCTGAAGCTGTTCCTTAAGCTCCTGTGTCTTCTCTACTTCTGAGATTTCCTCAACCACTATCGGAAGTTCTCCGCTGTAGTCATGCTTCTCCGATACAAGGTCTTCATCCGCTGTAGCTGCGATCGCAGATCGAATAGCTTTTCTGCGCTCCTTATCATTTACTTCTTCTGTAAAGTCCTTTTCAGGTTTCGGAGGATGTGCTTCACGTCCTCCACGAGTTTGAGGTGCTTCAGCTCCCTCCCCAAACAACTGCATTCCTCTCGCAGTCCTTATCTTCCGTGGAGTTCTTGAACGGCCTTTACCTTTCTGGCCTCTGTAAACTCTGCGGCGCTGCCTCCAACGTGTAACATGCTTAAGACCGGAATCCTCTGAAGGACCATAGGCCTGTCTCTTCTTTGATTTAATAGATAGATTTGCTCTCTTCACTATGTCAGGCCTTACTCTTTCGTTGAACTGATTCGGTAGATCTGTCATTTTAGTTTTTCACCTTTATTTTTCGATGTGAGTGATCTCTGGTTTTCCAGGTTTTCCATCTTTCCTTAAAGCTGTTCTCAACCGGATAAGCCTCTTTGCAGGTCCCGGAACCGAGCCCTTAACCAGTATATAGTTGGACTGGACTTCTCCATAGTTCTTGAACCCTCCTTCTCTCTGAACTGTTTCAGGGTTGTCGCTGTGGCTTAAGATTCTCTTGTTGTGTTCTGTCCTGTTGTTGAAACCTTCCTGACCAGGCAGCGGGATTCTCCAGCTTAACTGATCTGGATGCCATGGACCAACGTTTCCAGCTTTCCTGCGCTTCTTCTGAGTATTATGTGCCAGCCTCTTGATTCCGTAACGCTGGACAGGGCCTTCCATACCTTTTCCTTTCGTAACTCCGATTACATCGCTGTAATCTCCTTCCTCGAAAACATCGGAGAACTCAATCTCCTTTCCAATCATCTCTTCAGCGTACTCAAGCTTATCTTCTACGTTTCCTCCAAGACCAAGCTCGAAGTTTGCAGGCTTCTTCTTGGAAATTCCTGCACGACTTGGTTGAGTATGAACAAGAAGCCTGACGTCTGTAATATCCTCTGAGTTCTCTTTCGCCTTCTCCAGATTATCCATGTTTCCTTCCTTTGGAATATCTGTCGCCCTCTGAAGTTCAGAAGCAGGGCTTTCCGTCCAGGCCTCTGTAAAGACCTGTTCTCCAGAATTGACGTCTTCCACATAGAAACGTGCTCCGTAGACTCTGAGAGGAGGCGCTTCAAGTATTGTTACAGGCGTTGCAACCTCCTGCCCCTCAGTAGCTCCCTCTGTATCATCTATTCTAAGGACTCGGGTCATCCCGACCTTGTATCCTGCGTATCCCAAAGGTTTTTGCTCGTCTGTATCTTCCCACGTACTTACATCTGGGTAAATCCTCTCAGCCCGTGTCTTGGGCTTAAATCCCAGTGATCCGCTTCTCGAACGATTCTTGTCTGCCATTTTATTATTCAACTCCTATAGGCCTCACAGAGAGGCATAGATTAGTTTAACCGAATTCAACGGTACAACCGCATCTGGCCGTTGAATTCCGACACCAGAGGCCTTCACCACAAGCGAAGGCTTGTCCCAACCGAGAAAAAACTCGTGCCGGGTAACAAGAAAAAAGAAGACAAACTTTATAAATGGGTTGAAGCGTCAAACCTTTGTACCCCCATCTTAATCCAGCCTCCTTCAAAAACACCTCCTTTATATGGATGGGCTTATTGAGAGGTTGAATGATCTGCCCATCCAGAATACTAGATTATTTCTGTCTCTAGTTCTTCAACTGCTTCAAAGTCCGGATCTCCTGTGTAAAGCGTATCGCAGCCTGTCATGGCTGCTGTTGCGACGTGTACTGTGTCGGCGTATGAGATCGGGTTCCTGTTTCTGTCGCAGTATTTGTGTCTGAGGTCTGCTGCATATACTGCTATTTCTTCAGCCACAGGTATCATTTCCAGCTTTTCGAAGCTTGTGATGAGTGCAGTCAATTTGTCGGCCACCCTTCAGGATAAAAGAGACCTCAGAACCTGATTCAAGATTGAGGCCTTCCCTTATTTTCTTTGGAATCGTAAACCTGGGTCGCGGTAAAAGAAAGTAGAAATTAGAAAGAAAACTATCCCTTCACATTGACCAGAGGTTTCATCTGCGCCACCTTCTCCGCGACACCAAGCTCATCAGTTACCTTGATGACTTC
>JBDGSI010000051.1:0-13067 GCA_042217615.1 Candidatus Nanohalobium sp. | reverse complement strand
AAATCCTGGAGCCGGGATTCCTACTTATGAACCTGACCGATAAGCAGTACCGAGTCTTGAATTTGGTTCTCGGGGCCGGGATCATGCTTCAATCGGCCGCTGGAGTTTATCTTTTGATGAGGGATGACTCGATGGCAGCGGTGGTAATGTTTTCAGGCCTTGCGGCGGTGTCAGGTGCCCTGGCCGTGTTAAACTCTAACAGGAATTAGGTTTTCTAGGTTTCCCGCTCTTTTTTTGACATCTGGAATTAAAAAGTTGGATAAGGCCTTATTGTTCTATGAGTTTTAGGGAGAGGTACAGCCAGTTTTTCAACCAGCTTTCTGATGATTTTATGGATGAGAAGCGTTTTGTACCGGCTGTAGGACCTGAAGATGCAGACGTTATCTTTGTAGGCGAGGCCCCTGGCGCCAACGAGGTGGAGGAGGGTGAACCGTTCGTTGGCAGGGCTGGGAAGAAAATGGATAAAGCCTTGAAGGATATAGGTGTGGAAAGAAGTGAAATATACATTACTAATTTGGTGAAGGTGAGGCCTCCGGATAACAGGGATCCGAGGAAGGATGAGATAGAGGCCTGGTCTCCATTGCTGGAAAGGGAAATAGAGGAAGTAAGTCCTGAAACTGTTGTAACGCTTGGAAACTTTCCTTCAAGGAATCTGCTTGATACAGGTAAAGGTATTTCAAAGATTCACGGCAGATTTTTTGAGAGAGAAGGCCTGAAGATTATGCCTGTTTTCCATCCTGCGGCCACGCTCTACGACCGTTCTAAGACACCGGAGTTTAAAGAGGATTTGAGGAAGGCCTTTGGGAAGAGGGATACAGGGCAGACATCTTTGAAGGATATCTAGAAGCTTTTTAGAGGTCTTGCCGCAGAAATACTGTGTATGTGGCTGCAAGTGTAAGGGAGGTCTGGCTGATAAGGTATATCAGGTAGCCCAGTGAAGATCTCAGGGATTCTGTGAATGAGGGTTTAAGGCCTTCTCCGGTGTGTTTCATTAGAAGCATTTCTGTGCCGTAGTTCCGGTAGGTTGTGAAGGGTGAGAGTCTTGAGACCGCTTCTATGAAGTTTTCCCTTTTTCTTTCAACTTTTTCTCTCTTCTCCTCCAGACTGCTTTTCTCCTCCGTCACCCTCCCATCTTCTACATATACAGACGGTCTTCCTGGATGCATGGAATGTGTTTCTGTAACCTCTGGCTCAGGCATAGGGTATACCTGTGAGGCCGCCAATTCTGATAAAGGAGGTAAACCTATGAAGAACAGGAGGATGAATGCTCCTGCGCCCAGTGATCTCCAGCGAGAGCTGAACACAGTTGATAAAAACGTTCCAAGACTCAGGAAGAACGTTATGTAGATCACTGTACCGAGCCATACGAATGAAAGCCGTGTTAAGGCCTGCAGGCTTGGGATCTGTTTAAGCATGAAAACTGCAAGGCCTGTAGACATTGAAAGAGCTATCAAAAGGGAGAAAGCTACTGTAAATATTCCTGCCACCAGTTTGCCGTTTACTATCTCATCCCGATATATAGGATACGATAGAAGCAGTTCAATAGTTCCCTCATTTCTCTCACTGGAGATGTAATCATAGCTCAGCATAAGACCTAGTAAAGCAGCGGTTAGAGGAAGGTTGAAGCTGAATAAGTTGTGGAAAACATGTACAAGAGAAGGTTTCTCCGGTACTGCTCCGGCTTCAAGGCTTGAAACATTTGAAACCTGGCTTTGGTACATTTGAGCATCCATAAACACGGAGAACATTGAAATCGCGATGAAAAGGCCTAGAACTGCCAGAAACTTTTTGCTTGAGAAACTATCTCTTATTTCTTTCGCGCCTATATCCCAGAGAGATCCCATTTACTTATCTGCCTCCCTGCCTATAACACTCATGTATGCAGATTCAAGGCTTGAACTGCTGAAATCAAATCTTTCAACTCCAAGACCTTTCCCCGTCAACTTGTCGAGGCCTTCCCTGCCTTCACTTAATTTAAATGTTTTACCGCTTTTTTCAAACTCTATACTGTTTTCCTCCAGGGTTTCAGCTGCTTTACCAGGTTTTTCCACTTGTATAACTGTTTTCTGGTCTGTACCTGTTTGCTGGGCGAGTTCTTTCTTGGTTCCGCAGGCCTGGATCTTGCCGTTGTAAAGTATGCCGAATCTGCTGCATAAGGGGGCGATTTCTCCGGTTATATGGCTGGAGATCACTACTGTAATGTTTTTCTTCTTGTTTATTTTTTCAACGTGTTTTCTGAACTCTTTCTTCCCTTCCGGGTCAAGGCCTGTAGTTGGTTCATCGTATATAGCTATTTCAGGGTCTTTGATCAGCGATTGGGCGATTCCTAGTCTTTTTTTCATGCCTGTGGAGTAGTCGCCTACTTTTCTGTCTCCATGCTCTTCTAGAGAAACTGTTTCAAGAAGATGGTCTATATCCGGGTCTTTATCTGCGAGTTCGGAGAAGAACTTCAGGTTCTGTCTTCCTGTCATACCTTCGTAGAAACTGATATCTGAAGGCAGGTAACCTATCTTTCTCTTAACCGCTTTACTTCTATCATGGGCTTCGCCTTCAACCAGAATCTCCCCGTTATCTGGTTTCAAAAGCCCTATAACTGTCTGAAACATTGTGGTCTTGCCGGCGCCGTTAGGACCCAGTAACCCGAATATCTCACCTTCCTGAATATCTAGGTTAATACCTTTCAAAACCTTCAGGCTTCCGTAGCTTTTCTCAACGCCGTCCAGCTCTAAAACCATTCACACACTACCTCCTACCAAACTTTCTGTAAGCGGCTGCCAACGATGCAAGGCTTAAAACCATTATAGCGAGGCCTAAGTACCGTAAACCGCTTTTCTTTGAAACATTAACTCGGAGCCGGCTGCTTCCAACCTTTGAGACCTGCCCGGTAGAGGATTTCACTTCCACAAAGTAATCTCCCTGCTTAACATTTTCAGGAACTGTTATATCGACTCTGAAAGTACCGGGCTCATATCTCCTAATTCTTTCAATGCTCTCCGGAGTCACAGACTTCTCCCAACCCTCAGGAACAGTTACATCAAGCTCCACATCATTAACAACTCCTTCACCTAGATTCCTTACACTGTAAGTAAAAGAGAACTCGCTTCCAGGAGATACACGTTTATATCTTGTCTCCAAATCCGTGTTAAGCTCTCTTTCAAGTTCCTCAAACTCTTGAGGCCTTACATAGAATTTAAAGTTTTTCTCAGATATGCTGGTGCCTTCTGCAATAACTGTTAAGTTGTTAAGGCCTGTGGAAGAGTTTTTTGAAAACTTTATGGAGGCCTGCACCTGTTTTGTCTCTCCTGCAGGGACGTGTATCCTGGAGACGTTGAATCCCTGGTTTTTGAATGTTGCAGATGCTTCTGCAGCGCTTTCAATGTTTAGCTGGAAGGTTTGGTCTATTATCCCTGTGTTGCTTATTTCCAATGTGAAGCTGGTTGAGCCGCCTTGAGCTACAAGTATTCTCTGAGGGATGTCATCTGTTTTGATCTCTGAGGAGGCGAATATCTGTTTATTTGAGAAAACCTTGAGCCTGATCTCTTCATCCGACAGGCTTATGTTTTCAATGGAGTAGGAAAGCCCTTCCAGCTCTCGTTTTTCACTGCTTAAGTTCCATAGCTCGCTGTTTTCAAAGATTTGAACTATTTTCTCTCCTTCCTCTGTAATCTTCCCGATCTTGAACACTACATCATCGCCGGGTGAAAGGTAATGGAAAGAGTAATTTCCTATTTCCTCTATCTCACCTTCTTTCAACACCACGTCCTGGCCTGTTACACCGGCAGTAAAGGACGCAAATAAAACAGCCAGAACCGTTAGCGAAAACAGTTTTCTCAACATGAAAAACTCTTTCCTGTACTCAAGTTCAAAAAACTACGGCAAGAAGTAAGATCAAAACCGAACCAAAAACCCCTTTAGCCAAAAAAATGGAAAAATATAAGGAAATAATCGATGACTGGAAGGCCTTCAAACAGAGAAGAAACCGTCACCCAGTCAAAACAGTTAGAAAAAACGGTTTAAAGGCCTCGAACAGTTTTGAAGAAGAACTTAGAGAAAACTTTGAAAAAGTAGAAAAATCATCCTGGAACAAAAAGGTTTACAGGTTGAAAAACACAGAGAAACCGGGTAAAACACTTCAACACTGGAGAGGAGAGTACTACGTCCAGGAAGAATCCGCAGCCCTGCCTGTAGAAACTCTGGATCCTCAGCCAGGGGAGAAAATACTTGACATGTGCGCCGCCCCCGGAGGCAAAACAACACAGATAGCTGCAAAAATAAATAATAAAGGCCTTGTAGTGGCAAACGATGTCTCAAATTCCAGGATGAAAAGCCTACACGCCAACATTTATAGGACGGGGTCGGCAGCAGTAACAGCAGTCAACTACGATGCAAGAAATCTTCCTGAAGACAGGAAATTTGATAGAATTCTCTTGGATGCTCCCTGCAGTGGAGAAGGCGACAGGTACTACCGAGACTTCAAACCGGCAACCGAAGAGGAGATTGAAGGCCTTCAAAACCTTCAGAAACAGTTAGTGGAGAAGGCCTGCAGTCTTCTAAGAGAAGAAGGAGTTATGGTATACTCTACGTGTACTTTGACTCCTAAGGAGAACGAAGCAGTTGCCATACATGCAGTTGAGAACACAGAGCTTGAACTTGAGGAAATAGAAACCAGTATTCCCAGTGTTGAAGGGGTTGAAAGCTTTCAAGACTCTTTATTTGGGGAGGAAGCCGTTAAAACTGTCAGAGTCTACCCGTATCACTTGAACTCAGGGGTGATATTCGTTGCCAAATTCAGAAAAAGTTAAGGAAGCTTATAACTACCTTGAAGATCGTTTCGGAGTTAGAAAACGGGAGCTGGAAGGCCTTAAATTCAGAGAGGTTTCGGGAGATGTATGGCTGAAGTCAGAGAAGGATTCAGGCCTTGAATCGGAGACTGAAGGTGTCAGGGCCTTGAGGTTTATGGATATAGGTGTCAAGCCTACAACCTACTTCCTTCAGCTTCTGGACAGCAAAATCGGCAGGAATGTTGTGGGGTTAGAGGAAGATGAGTTCATGCTTTTGCTTGAAGATGAAATGATAGAACGGGATAAAGACTTGATAGAGGAAAGCCGTTACGCAGTTAAAGAAAAAGGTTACGTGGCCTTGGAGTACTGTGGAAGGGTTATCGGCTGCGGCTTCTTCATGGATAACCTTGTCTCCTCTCGAATTCCTGAAGGAAGAGCGTCAGAGCTCCGTGAATCTTTAATGTCCTGAACTGTCGACAATAGCCTCTAAAATATAGGTAACCAGTAAAAGGCCTGTTAACTGTGCTGCAATAATACTGGGGTTTGCTGAAAGGGAGAATACGGAAGGCCCTCCTCCGAACTGTCCTGTATCTTGAAGCAGCATGAAGTCGTAGGCTAGAACGATTACAGTCATTAAGTCAATTATTGTAGAGGTCTCAAGCTTGTCTTTAATACCTCCACTACTTCTCACGCTCATAAGTTGACCTTTGGAATGGTTGAATAAATATCCTGTGAAAGGTTCTCGAAACCAGGCCTTGTTTAGGTATTTAAAATTTACACCTTGTTTACTGGTTACCGGCGACCAGAGAGGAGGGGCAACACCCGTACCCATTCCGAACACGGAAGTTAAGTCCTCCATCGATCTGGATAGTACTGCCTGACGGCGGGATTCCCAGGACGTTGCCGGACTGTTTTTCTCCTTTACTTCCTCATTAACTCTTCCCAACTGAATTCTTTCACCTGGATTGGCTCCTGTTACAGGTCCATAGGGTTTTGATAAAAAACTTTGGAAGGCTGTACCTTTGTATGTTTACAGGTCTAACTCAGGCGATCGGAACCGTTGAAAACATTAAAGATGCAGGAGAAGGCTATAGAGTAAGGATAAAGGCTTCAACGTTCTTTGACGACGATGAGCTAGGAGATTCAATCAATGTCTCCGGAGCATGCCTTACAATCGAATCCCTGCGCGATGACGGGACCGCAGAGTTCTTCCTATCAGAAGAAACACTGGAAAGAACATGGTTTGACCAGCTTGAAGAAGGAGACCAGTTAAACCTGGAGAAGGCCTTAACACCTAGAGACAGAATGGGAGGTCACATGGTACAGGGCCATATAGAAGGCTGCTCAACTATTGAAGAAGTAGAAGAGCTTGAAGAAGGATGGAACATGACGTTCTCACTGCCTGAAGGCCTTGGAAAGTATATTGTTGAGAAAGGTTTTGTAGCTGTGGAAGGCATAAGCCTGACTGTTACACAGGTTTCAGAAACCGGTTTTTCTGTAACTGTTATACCTGAGACCTGGAAGGAAACCAATCTCTCAGAAAAAAAGGAGGGAGACTCTGTAAACGTGGAAACTGATGTAATGGCACGTTACGCAGAAGAAATGCTGGAAGGAAGATAGGAATCAAGGCCTGGAGAAGGCCTTTTTTCACAGTGTTGAGTGTTCTCCGATCACTGCATCGTTGAGATCTATGTCTTTTATATCTGATTTCCTGTCGATTATGGAGTTCCTGACCTCTGATTCTTCCACTGTGACGTTTGGGAAGATTATCGAGTTTTTGATTGTGGAGTCTTTTGCTTCTGCACCTTCCATTATGTAGACGTTTTCTCCCAGGACGCAGTCTTCGGTTTCCCCGTTCACGATTTTTGAGTCTATTACTGCGTTCATTGCGTTCAGATAGCCTCTTGGCGTGCCGATGTCGAACCAGTCTCCGTCGAAGTCGAATGCGAACATTGGTGTTTCTTCGTGAGCCCATTCAATCAGCCTGCCTGGTTCATCGAGGTACTGTTCTTTAGGTACATCGGTTTCTTGGAAATGCTGCTCGTACTCCTGGAAAAGCGATACCTTTTCCTCAGGGAAGAAGTAACATGCTGTGGAGGCAAGTGTAGACGGAGGTTCCTCAGGTTTCTCCTCAAAACCTACAATCCTCTCACCGTCAGTATCAACGATTCCAAAACTCTTCGCCATTTCCTCCTGCTTAACATCGTAAACAACGTTTGAAGGGCCTTCACGGCCTTCAGCAAACTCCAGGAAATCGGAGAGATCGAATCCAAGATAGTTATCCCCTCCTATAATAAACAGGTCGTCCTCCAAGTCCTCGGTTTCAATCAGTTTAAGGATAGCACCGATAGTACCGGGCTTCTCCTCCTCAGAATCCTGATCCTCAACAACTACACGGGTATCCTCCCTATCATACTCATCAACATAATCCTCAAAATCCTCTTTGAACTTGGCATTCGTAGAGATAATAATCTCATCAACCTCATCCAGATCATCAACAATAAAGTCAATGATCGGACGCTCACCAAGAGGAAGCAAAGGCTTAGCACGATTTTTAGTAACAGGCCATAAACGGGTTGCGTGGCCGCCAGCAAGTACAACAGCTTTCATAACTATCGGATAATACAACGTAATACTTCCCTGTATATAAACCCATCCACGGAAGAAGACCCACAAAACCTGGTTGTTGTCACCAGTAAGAAATAAAAGAATTGGCTCTGGTTTTCTACTAATATATGCCGGAAGGAGAGGAAGAAGACATTGAAGAACATCTGGAAGAGACAGGATACACAGTAGGGGACTGTGACTGGGATGTACTGGAAGGCAAACTTGAGGGAGTATTACACGATAGGGAAGAGGTTTTAATCCACGAAGATTATGATATTGAAGAGGCTCTTTCCTCAGAACCTGAAGAGAATGAAGATTCTGGATACTTTGAGTCAGTGAAGAACTACCTCTCCGGAAAAACCGGCGCTCTTCTAGGCGGAGGCCTCGCCAGCGGAGCTTTAAGCTTTGGAACAAACGCTCTAGGATACTCGCTGGCAACTACTGCTCTCTGGAGCGGAGGCCTTCTAGGCGTAGGCCTGGGAGCAGCAGGTTTAGGCTGGAAATATCTTTCAGGAGGAGAAGAGACTGAGGGAGATCCTTACAATGGCCCAGAGGAAATCCGGGATTATGAAGTGGTTTACGCAGATGAAGAACTTTTTATCCAAGATGAAGGTGAAGGAGACGGAGAAGAGTAGCGAAAAATCTTTCTTTTTCCCGGGGGTGAGGCCTAAAACATTTTCCGATGTAAAAAGTGATTGTCAATGGAAGGATGCAGTAAATGCGGCGGCGAGGAAGTTATCTTCCGTGAGTACGAGGGCAGAGGCCTTTGCAAAAAGCATTTTTCCATAGATGTTAACAAACAGGTTAAGCAGACTATCCGGGAAGGAAACATGGTGGAGTCAGGAGATACAATCGCTGTAGGCCTTTCTGGGGGCAAAGACTCTGCTGTTATGCTTCAGCAACTTGTTGAAATCTTCGGTGAAAGGCCTGATATTGAGATTGTTGCTGTTGCCGTTGACGAAGGTATAGAGGATTACAGGCAGGAATCAATTTCGGCTGGCAAGGATTTATGTGATGAGTTAGGGGTAGAGTTCCAGGTTGGACGTTACAGCGATTACTTTGACCTTACTATGGATGAAGTGATTGAGAAAGGCCTTGGGAAAAGCAACTGCACTTACTGCGGTATATTAAGAAGAGATGTGTTGAACAGGCTTTCTCGAGAGGTTGACGCAGACAAACTTGCCGTAGGCCATAATCTGGATGATGAGGCCCAGGCGATCATGATGAACCATTTGAGAGGTGATTTAAACCGGTTGGCCAGGATCGGCCCTAAAGACGACCCGGTAGACCATGACAAGTTTGTACCAAGGATCAAACCGTTAAGAGATCTTCCGGAACGTGAAGTAGCGCTTTACTCCCGTCTCCACGACCTTGGTGTAATCGATGAATGCCCTCACGTCCAGGAATCCTCCATGAGGCCGATGGTCAAGGCCTTCCTCAACCGTCTTGAAAACGAGATGCCAGGAACCAAACACAGGATTGTAGCCAACGGCAGAGAAGTCAGCGACATAGTTGAAGAAAGCATTGACTGGAGCGAAAAAGACGATATCAAGGCCTGCGAAAGATGCGGTGAGCCCTGCAGCGGAGGAATATGCCGGAAATGCCAGCTACTAGAAGACATCCGGAAATAAGCTTTTACAAAAAAACATGTTCTCTATTCAGTCCAGGACTATTTCATTGATCTTCTCAACGCTATCGATAGTATAATCCGGCTCCACATCATGAGAAGCCTCTCCACGTTTAACCCAGATAGAATCCATACCCGCTCTCCGGGCAGCTATCAAATCAGACTCAGCATCTCCAACATATACAAAAGGACTTCGTTTAAGCTCTGCCTTCGCCAACTCCAGATGGTTAGGATGCGGTTTCCGAGCCTGCAAATCCTCAAAGTTGCGGACACCGGCATAAAACTTGAAGAAACGTTTCAAATCAAAATGCTCAATAGTAAGCTTCACAGCAGACTCCGGAGCATTACTTATAATCCCAAGCTCAACCCCCTCATCATGAAGGCCTTCAATAAGGTCTCTAACACCGGGATAAAGCTCAAAATTACCTTCCTCCATCTGCCTGCTCCGCGCCATACTTGTCTGCTCGGCGATAGCGCTCCAGGCCTTCCTAGGATCAACACCTACCTCTTTAGAAGTCTTCACACACTGAGAATAACCTTTATCCCCCAGCAAAGCACGTTTCTCGCCTCTTGAAAGCTTCTCAGGTTCAACTCCTACATCTCTCAAGGCCTTCTCCACAGCCTTGAACTTCCATTCCTCATTATCTATCAACGAGTTTAGAATCACTCCATCCATGTCAAAGACTACAGAGCCGAACTCCATAGGAAACCAGTTGCCACAGAAAAACTTAAACTCTCTCCCCACTCCAGCACTCTACAAAAAACTGTTTTTTTAACCCTTCACCTCTACAGACAAAATCAGCCGGCGTGGCGGAGTCTGGCTGAACGCGGCAGATTCGAGCCAACTAGTTACCGCAACTTCAGCAGATCCGATGAGGCCTTTATCCCAGGGCTGATGATTACAGCATAACTAGTTAAGAAGTATCTGCTGGGACATACCCGTCCCTCCCCGGTTCAAATCCGGGCGCCGGCGAAACTTCTGAAAGTTTCATCATCAGGAGGCCTGCCGTAGCAGGCCTCGCGGAAATATGAACTGGTCGAAAATCTCTGATTTTCTGGAATTGCAGAAACTCTGCGAGTTTCGAATGCTTCCGTGGACAGTTCGTTCATTGATCCGGGCGCCGATGTTTCAGTTTCTGAAAGAAATCTGCTTGTAGCTGTGTTAAATCGCGGAGGCAAAGCGTTCCTCTTTAACTTCCTTAGGAAGAATTTCTTCAGGTAAATCAATGTCTGTATCGCCGTCTAAGGCCTCTGAAACAGCTTTCTTGGCGATTCCGATAGCTCCCTGACCTTGAATTTCTTTGTATTCGTCCATTAAGGCCTTTACATCGCTTTTCCCTGCTTCTCCGTTGAATTTTATTTCTCCATCTTCGATTTCTATGATCTCTATGTTCTCTGCTCTTTTTCTGGCGATGTCGCCGATAGTGTCTTCCTGTTTTTCAATTATCTTCTGGATAACTGTTTCATAGTCCATTTAAAGCACCTGTTTGACTTTGTTGACTGCGTCGGTCATTTCTACTTTGATCAGTCCCATGTTTACGTCTTCTTCTGTGAGTATTGTCAGTATTCCTTCACTTCCTGCACCTGTACTGATCAGTTTACCTTCCTCACTTTCTATAGTAACTTGATTAACATCTCCCATGTTTAATGCTTCACTTGCTGTTTCTCCTGATCCTACAGTTGAAGCGGTCATTGCTCCTACTTGGTCGTCGTCTATGTCGCCTTTTAGGTTTGATGCTATCAGTAATCCGTCTCTTCTGACGACCGCTGCTCCTTTTATTCCTTTTACGTCTCCAAGGTCTTCGAGGGGTTCCATCAGTTTTTCTTCTTTGCTTGTCATTTGCGTTCGTCCTAAACCGTGGTTTGAGTTAGAGCTTTGTAAAACTAATCACTTGTTGCTGGAGAGAATGAATCTGTGTTTTTGGACTTCCTGTTAATTCCTGTTTTTTAAAGCTCTCGGTGTAAACTCTTAGTTACCGTTTAACTGAAGGTGTTTATTTGTCATGTCAGATAACTTTGAAGAGCATATGGTGCAAGAGGTAGATGAAACCGAAGAACCCGAACCTGAATCAGAAGAGGACTTCGAACAGGAGCCTGAACCTGAGGAAGAAGTAGTCGAAGAAACAGAAGAAGAGGAAGTAGAAGAACAGCAGGAAGAAACTCAAGAACAGGAAAACTCCGAAGACGACGAAGAATACGATAAACCAGTTAGTGAAGGAGAAACAGTAGAACTGGAGATAGAAGACCTTGGAAGCAAAGGAGATGGAATCGCAAGAGTAGAAGGATTCGTAGTCTTTGTACCTGGCGGAGAAGTCGATGAAACCTACGAAGTAGAGATAACTTCTGTCGGAAGAAAATTCGCATTCGGGGAGATCGTAGACTGAAGCATAGAAGCTCTTCACCTAAAGGCCTTTACAGATTCCTCCCTACTTTTCTTACCTTTTCAACGGTTTTTTATCAATTAACAGTCACTTCTTAGTTAGTGAACTCCAGAGAGCTTACAGCCGCAATCTTACTGGCATCAGTGCTTACAGGCCTCACAGCAGGAATACATGCAAATAAAGGGTTTAAAACTTTTCAACAGCAAGAGAAAGAAAGCCCCGAGTATGCATTAGTGTTTCTGTACGCAAATAACTCCAGGATAGATCTTTCCCAGCAGAAATACAGGTCTCAGAGCGATAAGGCCTTTCTGAAGAAAGGATCTGCCAATGTTGTACATGTGAAGGGAGAGGCTACTTGGAAGGAATTCCTTGACTCCTTGAACATTTCAGTGAATCAGCAGGCCTCATGTATTGAAACGCCGGAGGAAAAGTACTGTGGAAACATGACAGCGCTGCTGAACGGAGAAGAATTCAGGGCCTCCCGAAAGATAGGTCAGGGGGATAGTCTGGCGGTGGTCGTTGGAGAAAACAGTAAGAAACGTGCAGAAGCCTATATGGAGCTAGATCTTCCCAAAAAGTTCAGGGAGAGGGAGCCAGGTACACGTTTTTAGAAAGGTGAATAAACAGATGGAAGAAGTAGCTGTTATCCGGTACGGTGAGATAGGTGTTAAAAGTGCCAGAATCGAAAGAGAAATGGTTCAAACACTTAGACAAAGAATAGAAGACAGGATAGACAGTGAAATAGATTACAGGAAGGTCTCAGTTCAGAACTCAAGGATAACAGTATACAGTTCAAACCCAGATAAAGCAGCAGAGAAAATCCAACACATGCCCGGGGTAAAATCGGTTTCACCGGCAGTAAGAACAGAACCAACTATTGAAGAACTGGAAAAGGCCTCAGAAAAGTTTGACTATGGTGAAACATTTGGCCTGGATGTAAATACTGGTGCGGTAGGTCTTTCATCCCGTAAAATAGCAGAACAACTTGGATCGCATGTAGAAGAATTTTCAGGAAGCTCTGTGGATCTTGAAACTCCTGAAACCTGGCTTCACATAGACTTCAGGCAGAAAAACGCCTATATGTATACTGATAAAATGAAAGGTCCGGGAGGCTTCCCTGCAGGAACACAGGGAAGATATGCAGCTTTAATCAGCGGAGGAATAGATTCACCGGTCGCAGCCTACAGAATTATGGTGAGAGGAGCTGATATAACTCCTGTTTACTTTTACAATAAACCTATAGCAGCAGAAGACCATTTTCTAAGGTTTAAGGCCTCGGTACAGGAATTGAAGAAGTTTAATCCTTCAAAAGAATGGGAGGCATACAGGGTAGATATGGAAGAGGTCAATAAAGAGTTAATGAGTGTAGGTAAAGGCAGAATGCTTCTTCACAGGGCTTTAATGTTTAAAGTGGCGGAAAAAATCGCTGAAAAAGAGGGGCTTTCAGGCCTTGTAACAGGAGAGTCCATGGGGCAGAAATCATCTCAGACAGGTCAAAACCTGGAGATAACTTCTTCACAGGTCAGCAAGCCTGTGCACAGGCCTTTGATTGGGAGATGTAAAAACTCTGTGTCTGAAGAGGCAAGGAAAATAGGTACTTTCGAAAAGGCCTCTATAAACTCGGCTTGCAGGTCTCTTTCACCTCAGAATCCGTCGACAGAGATGAAAAAG
>JBDGSI010000050.1:0-11450 GCA_042217615.1 Candidatus Nanohalobium sp. | reverse complement strand
TCTCTGGAGTACTTGATTGACTCTCTTTCCAGAAGGGGAGACGAACGCAGAAGAATGATTCAGAAGGGTCAGGAACAGATTATAGGCGCAATGGAGAATAAGATGGATCAGTACGCCAGAAATCTTAACTCTCCTATAAGAGTGCTGAACATGGCAGGTATCATGCTTCCTCTAATGGGTCTTATCATGTTTCCATTAATTTCAATTTTCCTCGGCGGCAATAAAGCAGGAGTAGGTTCCTTAGGCTTGTATATGGCCGCAGTTTATCTCTTCATACTGCCTCTATTTCTTTTCTTCCTTGTAAAGCGTTTGATATCCAAGAGACCTGGAGCGTATTCCAAACCCAGCCTTGAAAATGTTGATGATCTGCCTCCAAAGAATAAAGTCAAAATTACTGCCTTTGGCGATACTTACAGCCTCCCTCTTAAACCTCTAGCGTTTGCTGTAGGTCTTACGATAGCTCTTCCAGGCATAATTTACTACTTCAACCTTCTGAATACTATTATTTCTTATGAAACTGTAATTTCGCTAACTCCTGGAGGAGGCTCTGTTCAGAGCGCTCAGGGCTGGAGCAACTTTATAGAGCAGCAGTACGCCGTTAAAAATGCTGTTCCGAACGTTGTTCAGGGCCTCACCTTGTTCATAGGCATCAATGCTGGGCTGATTACATATTTCTTGGGCAGGAGTTACGGCCGGAGAAAGATCAGGGCCAAGATTGAAAGGATTGAATCGGATATTGAGGTAGGGTTGACGGAGCTAGAAAATGCTCTTTCCAAGGACATGCCTATTGAGAGAGCGGTTTACGTTGTTTCGCAGAAGTTTGAGGAGATTGGCGAGCAAGATCAACCTCTCAAGCATTTCTTCGATAATTTGTTCAATAATATGCAGCAGAAGGGTTTTCCATTTAACAGAGCGATCTTTGATGACCGTGAGGGAGCGATTAACAGCTATCCTTCTAATATTTTAAGGAATTCAATGCAGATGCTCTCTGATAGTACTTCTAAAGGGCCACGTATTGCGGCGAAGAACTTGAGACGTGTAAATGAGTACATCACTAATCAGAAAGAGGTTGAGGAGACTATTCGAAGGCTTCTTGATGATGTTGTCAGCCAGATGGAGATTCAGGCCAAGTTTATCGCGCCTGTGATTACAGGGATGGCTGCTGCAATGTCTTTACTGATAATTGAAGTGTTATCTGTAATTGCCAAGAGGTTAGAACAGATTCAAGAGTCTCTTATGGTGGGAGGCGGGGGATCTGACATATCCAGCCAGATTGCTTTGTTGAAGAATATTGACAGCGCGTTGCCGCCTACACTTATCCTTCTGATTGTAAGCCTCTATCTTGTGGAGGTGTCTTTAATTCTGGCTTACTTTGTAAACGGTATAGAAAACGGTTTCGATGAGATAAGCCGGGATATAAAGATAAGTAAGACTCTGATCTACTCCACCACTATTTTCACTGTGATAACCTTGATCTCCGCTCTTTACATTCTGCCTATGATACCGCAGCTTGTAGGGCTGTAAGCGAGAGAAGATATTAAAAACCAGTAAACTAAAGTGGGAAATGTGAAACGTAAAGGCCAGAAATCCCTTGAGATGATTATCGGACTTGTAATTCTCCTTGTAGTAGCTGGGGTTGTTATCTCAACTTTCTTGAATCAGTTCCAGGACAATCCAGGAAGCCAGTATCAGAATACCTTAAAGCAGGAGGAAATTACAAGAAAATGTCAATCACTTTGCTCCGATTACAAGCAATCTTCCGGGATTAACGGTCAGGCAGCAGCCGTAGAATACTGCACCAAGACGTTTAACTACGACGCTGACGGAGACGGAAGCCTGAGCGAGAAGGCCGGCACGGTCTACAACACCTACTGCGAAGACGGGGTAAAATGCTTTAACCTTCACGAATGCAACGTAGGAAGAGAAAAACTTGACGCAGAAAGATGCGTGGAGATAATGAAGAACTACTACACCTCTTCAAAGATAGGCAAAACAATGAACGAGGCTAATCAAAGCATAGCCAACTGGTACCAGCCTAATGGCCAAGGAGACCATACAATAGGAACCTGCAACCTGGACGAAGTTAACTATAAAACATGGTACAGCGAAAATATCAAGCCTCTAACCTAGATAATCCTCTTTCTTTCTCTTCTCTACTTGAAGGTTTATAGAGGAGGCTCAGTTAATAATCTACATGCAAAAGGGTCAGGCCAGTTCAATCTACGTTTTCCTTGGAGTGCTTCTGGTCGCAATATTTGGCCTGCTTACGTTTGTAACGCAGTCAGGAAGCCAGGCTGAGAACTTGGAGACCATGATTACCTCGGATGTGGCCTTTGACTCTCAGTTAAGACTCAGAAGGTTCTACACGCAGTCCTACCAAGTCGTTAGAGCCGACAACATGAAGGTAATGACCGCTATATCATACAGCTGCCTCTACGGCAATAAGAAAAACAATTACGCTACTACTATATCAAAACCGAAACCTGTCACAGTAGCCCCTCAAAAATTCCTTAGAAACTATCTTAACTCAACCCTGGGAGAAGGCTATCGTCTAGAAATTGAATGCGGAGAAGAGGCTAACAGAACGATCATAGTAGGAAAGAGGATTCCGGAGAACCAGACAAAAGTGGTATCCTCGGAAATCGAATTTCCTCTTCCAGAATCCAATAGATCAACTGCGAGGCTGCTAAGATGGTAACCCGGCGTAAAGGAGCAAGCACACTGGTAGTAGTATTCATTATCCTGACTATCTCCCTGATCTCAATAACCTGGTTCCGAGCCAACACCTCATCAGGGACAGGAACACAACAAGACCTAGTCCAGCAATCACAGATAAACACATTCAACCACCGATTCAAAAACGCCAAACTCTACCTCGAAAACAGCCTCTTCTACGCCGGTCAGAAAGGAAGCTACAAAGCCGCAAACTACTCCGGGAGAAAATGGAAAACCCCGGAGGCCCGGTACTGGGTATGCAGAGGAAACAACCAGATACCTTCCAGAAAGATGGCAAGGAACGCAACCGCAAACTTCACCTCAGCGATGATGAAGAAAAGAATAAACGAGATACACGGGCTAAGAAACCAGTTGATATACAAAGCAGGGAAAATCAAGTGTGCTGCCGCAGGCTACGACAAACCTCTCCTAGAGCCCGGTAACGATGACTTCAAAATGGCAACTGAAATAGAATCGCTCCAAGTCTCCAGAAGGAACGGGGGCCTTTCAAGAACCGAGGAAAACATTACATTTCTCTCTAATCTACGCTACAACCGGTACTGGTACATGTATTCAACGCTGAGGAAGTGGGTTAAGAACGAAGACCTGAAAGATGAGATCAGAGAACAGATGAAGAAAGTACCGGATCAGAAAGCCAGAAGCAAGACAATGTGTCTTGAAAGCGGAAGCAACTGCAGATATCTTCCGAGCTACACCTGTAAAGAGAAAACAACCAGGAAACTTGAAGCCAGAGTCAAGGAAGGCCTTGAAAAAGAGATGCAGAAGCTGATAAGTAACTCCGCGTACTTTAACAACACGCATGTAACCTGCAGCGTCCTTCAGAACAAGATAAGAATCGGTCAGACAAAGATAGAGTATCCCGGGTTTGGAGTAAGCAAGGAAGTCGACAAAAGGCCTATCCCTCAGCCTATCCCAACTAAATGCAAAGGCGGTAAGACCGAGGAGAAATGCCATGAAGAGACAGTAAGGACAAGTTGCAAGAGATCTACACAGGATTGTTACCAGTCATGCTATACAACGGAAGGCGGAGACAGGAAATGCACGCAGTACTGTTACAGCGATTGCAAGGAATGGAACACAAAAACTGTGACGCAATGTAAAACAGTTTGCGCGAAAGGCACAGTCAAGGATCCTCCTCCATGCGGAAGAGACTATAAATGCCAGACCTCATGGTACCTGAAGTTTAAGGCCTATGTGGACTATACAGTCACTTGCAGAGACAGGAAATTCAGGGCTATTCCTGGGGAAACCCTGCGAAACCAGAGATGGAGGATAGACCTCAGCTACACAGTCAGTGAGGCAACACCGTCAGGAGGCACATTCAACTGCAACCGGAGAGCCTCAAGCACAGGTAAAGCACCTACACAGCTCAAATCATGTAGCTTCCAGAGAACAGCCTCACTTTGCAAAACCCCTGTAGACTTAACCGGGAAAACAACCGAGTGAATAGAATGAAAGGCCTGACAATCATCTCAGAAGCCCTGCTTTCAATCGGCATCATAATGGTAGCGATGGCCTTCGTATTTGTAGGAGGGAATATAGTCAGTTTCCAGTCGCAAGGCCTTTTCTCCACAACCCAGAACCAGATGGTTAAAGACCTTAACTCTCTGATAAACAGCCTTCCTGAAAGCAGGGGAAGCACCTCCGTAACTTACACGCCTTCAATCGACAGCTACACTCTCACCGTAGAAGACAACACAGCTATAAGAGTCCAGATAACAGGCCAGAAAACCTCCACAACCGGGTTCGTTGGACTTAACATAGAAAGTACCAGAATTTCAAACTCGGATAAAATATGCATAACAAGATCTCAAAACAATATTACTCTAAGGCCTGGAAGCTGCGATATCAATGCACTTTCAAACTTCTGTAGCGGCGGCAACTGCATCAACAATATCTGTCAGCCTAGCAGAGGAGAGCAATGCGGCAACTCCGGAGGAGACTGTCCCTGCCCTGCAGAGTCAAGCTCCCCTGACGCTTCAGGACAATGCAAACCAGGATACACAGCTGAAAGCTTCATCAACGCACCGGGAGCCGGAGACTTGATACCTGACACCGTTGACAACCAGTGCGTCAACCAGAGCTTCGTAGGAGTACAGAATAAGGGAGATAAATGCAGTTATGATTTCGAATGCGGCTCAGGCACTCAGTGCAAAAAACCCAAGCCCTCCACAGGCCTGACACAGAAAAGGTGTTGTCCAACCGGTAAAGCCTGGAACGGCACAGCCTGCGAGGAAGAAGATAAACTGAAGCTTGTTTTCGTACCTCTGAACAAGAATACTCCTGATTACAGTACCGCTGTTTCCCAGCAATCACAGTTTTTCAAAAATGTCTATCCAATAAACCCTGGAAACGTGAATACTGTAAAGATATCCAGTACATGCAATGTACCTATCGATGGAAGCACAAGCTGCAACAACGCAAACATGATTCAAACCCTGGAAGACGTAGAAGACTGCGCTGAAAACGCAGGGTACACAAAGTATACTTCAGTAATAGGGATATTCCAGAGCGATGTCTGCAACAGTCCAACCGGGAACACAGCAGGCTGGTCGGTTCCTAGCATGCCCTCAGTCGTAGCCGAAGACACAAGTAAAATAATAACCGCCCACGAAATAGGCCACCAGTACGGATTGAACGACGAGTACATAGACGCCTGCAGATACGGATCATCACTAGGAGGAGGTCTTGTACCCCCCGCTAGCTCAAACTGTCTGAAGAAAACCTATGACGGGGATAAAGGATTCGCAAGCGACTCAAGAAACACGATAACAGACAACTCTCCTTTCTGCGCCGGCGGCAGCAAAAAAGCGCCAAGTTACAGGATATGGTGCCTCGGAAATAAGAATTCAAAAGGAGGCCGGGATATAATGAGTTATGCCGGAGCACCCGGCCCCAGAGAATTCGCTAAACCCTCACTGAGCTACCTGAAAAGCCTAGATGATTTCTCATGAACAAGAAAAAAGCACTAACGATTTCCCTTACACTGATAGCCCTCCTAAATACGGCTTCAAGTTCGCAACAAGTATTTGACCTGGAGATAACACTTCACAAGAACAATACAGCAAAGCTCAACGAAGTGACTATCGAAGAAGGAGAGCCAACGCAGTACTACGGAAACCCTGGAAACTACTCCTTCTACATAGAAGGCCCTGACAGCACTAAACTATGGCAACAGAAAAGAAAGATACACTGGTTTATAATGACCAACCCTCCTACACCAACAGAAACCCTGCCAATCCACCTGAAAATACCCTACAGAAGAAAGGCCTCCATATTCAAAATCACTAATAACGGAAACACCATCCTCAGAGCTAACATCACCAAGAAAATATGCACCAGCTACGACAACAAATGCAGCTCCTACTGCAAAGGGAGAAACCTCGATGTTGACTGCACCTGCGGAGATAATATCTGCCAGGAAGGCCTTAACGAGAGAGAGCTATGCCCTTCTGACTGCGGCGTCGAGAACAATACTAAAACCTCTGAAAACAATACCCGGGAGCCAGAGGACGGAAGAGCGGAGATAGTAGACACAAGCTACAATATAGCGATTCTAGCCGTAATCATAATTGCAGCTATCGCAGGCCTTCTCTTCTATCTCTCGGGCAAGGTAAAGATAGAGGCCTGAACTATGAGGCGTAAAGCACAGTTCAGCACCTTTTTGAAACCTATTATTATCTTGATATTCAGCTCTCTACTGATCGCTCTATTAGCTATCTCGCTTAACTTTAACCTAGGATTATCCGAGGATAAAGAAGAAATAAGACTTCAAAGCCAGCCTACAGATACTTTTCAAGAACTGGCAAACTGTCTTTCCACGAAAACAGAGGATAACGGAGCCTACGTTCTTAATCAGACTCTACTGGCGGAAATGGAGAGGAAATACCGGTACCGGGAACCTGAATGCGCGGAGAACTACCGTTACGGATACGAGGTTGAGATCAGCCAGAACTTCGTTACAGGGCTTACACCAGAGAAATCAGAGACACCAGCTGACGTTGTATTCGCGCTTGACGACAGCGGAAGCATGGGCACATACCTGAACAGGGTTAAACAGAACACAAAAGAGTTCATTAAAAATCTTCCTACCGGAAGCAGAGTAGGAATGTTTACATACGCTTCCACATGCCAGTCATGTACAGATTGGGGGCTGGAAAAGAACAGAGTCAATCTAACTGTAGACTCCTCAAAGGTAACGTCAGAGATTTCAGGAATAACCACGGACGGAGGCCTTGAACCAGAAGACAAGGCCCTCAAGTACGCAATGAATAACTTTGACTTCAAGAAGGGGAGAAGAAAGATAATTATCCTACTAGCTACAGAATCCGCCACCAGAGATACAGCTACTTCTAAACACGTAACTGAATGGGCACAGGAGGCCGCATCCAGAGATATAACTATATACACAGTATCAGAGAAATCAGGAACATACAAGGAAATTGCAGAAACCACCGGAGGAAAGAGATTTTCAGTTACTGCAGACTACTCCTCAATCTTTGAAGAGATAGCCGGAAAAGAAAAAAGAGTAGGCGGAGACAGCACATGCACAATACCTCCTGTCGACGGATACAACGGTTCAGCGCAGATAGTGATCGCAGCAGATACATCTGAAAACTTCACAGAGGAATGGAGCGCTATATGCAACAGCGTCAACAGCACTATAAACAAAATAGAGTCAAAAGGCCTCAAGACAAATGTCAGCTTCTACGCGCCAGGTCTTCCAGGAACACCGACTGACGGCCAGGGAACCCCTATGGACATAAACGGTGCTTCCTACGATCACAGGCCTGCATTCAGGAATGTTCCTTCCTGTCTTAACCTGGGAAGCAACAACGCCGTGAACGGAGGTATCACCCAGTGGAACAGTCCAGGTCTCGTAAATTACAACCGTTCGAAGGACTACGGCTACGAGGCCTGGGGAGTATTCTCCAAGTGGATACTTGAGAACCATAACTGGAACCAGAAAGTCGACAGGAGAATGATGTTTGTCGTTGGAAACCAGGACCCTACCGGGGGTGACGGCCCGGCAGACTTCCGGTATAACTCTACGCCGGTGGTTATAGATGGTGAAGCAGAAATTGTGGAGAAAGTTGCCGAGATATCTGACTACAAGAATGTAAGCATCTACACTGTGGCAGGAGATATGGAGTACAAAGCTGAAGACCGGTACGGCAACGTAAACAAAAATGACGCAGTAGAACTCATGAAAAACCTGTCAAGTGAAACAGGGGGAGAACTCATCCGGTACTCCGCCCCCGCTAAAATATCAGAAAAAATCAGAGAAGAATTCGAATCTCTCAAGACAACCTCAGGCAGCCCTGCTACATGTGAAAACCTGAGGTACCACTTCGGTGAAACCCATGGCTCTGAAAACACAGACAGGGTAGCATCCACATTCCCTGTAACCATAAGGCACTCACAAGGCCTCTACACACCAGGAACTCTCCGCTTAACTCTACGAGAGGGTTCTCTGGAGAAACTGGCAGGAGCAATAAACCAGGTTACCAAAGCCGGTAGAAAAATGAACAGAAATACTACAACCACGGTATCCCTCCAGAACGAAAAAACCCTCAGCATCGGCGATAAAGCCATTACTAGATACAGCAAAACTGAATACGTTCTGGTAAGCAGCGGCAGTACAGATATACAGGTAAAAGACGATCTGATAATCGGTGTAAACGGTAGAAAGGAATTCGCAGACCGTGATGGCGCTCCCTCAATTATAGATTTCTCAAAGCCTTCAAACCGTATCACAGGTTACAAAGGCGCAAACATACAGCTGATAGCCATAAACACTCAACACCCAGAACTAAAGCTGCCGGAGCTAAGCCTGAAATGCGCACCATCTGCCACCTGCACTGCATCCCAGAAGTTAAACAGCAACACGATAAAGGCCTCACAGGGAGATAAAGAGTACCAAAAACTTGGAGGAATAGGGCCTTTCTACCACAACTTCACCAGAATAAAAATAGGAAACCACAAAACTGTAAACGAGAAAACCGTTTGCTACCAGGGAACAAACCAGTGTGTAGTCCTTAGATCCAACAAGGTCGAAGAGACAGAGATAAGGCCTGGCGACCACAGCTTGATAATACGCTACAACCCTTCAACAGGGGTGAGCATCGAATGAAGGGAGACGTTACCGATACGATAATAGTACTTGGAATAGGAGTAATAGTGATGATAACCGTCGGTGCAGCCTTTATAGGCCTGAACCAGGTAAATCTTCCTAGAGATCAGAAACAGGTGGTAGAAGGAGGCTTCATAGAGGTCTCCAGCCAATTAGCATCGCTTGCCGATAGTTGCTGGATTAAAGCAAGGAAAGGAAACTACCCTAACCAGAAAAACTGCTTTAACGTAAAAGTGTATTCAAACGACACAGTCTACCTCTCCAACATTTCTGAGAAACTGAGGAAGCTTCCTTCAACAAAAATCGGGGTTGAGAACGGGCCCGTGCCGTCAGGCGAGAGCAGACTTCAGATAACTTACTATCCTGTGAAGCAGACAGTGAACCTGTCGTTAGTAAGTGTTTGCAGGCCTTCATCCGGAGATACGTGTTACTCATCTTCCTGTAGCTGTCAGACCTCCTGCATGCCAGGTTTTGATCCGGACGGAGACGGAACCGCAGAGACAGATGCCAAGGGATGCGTCAAAAGCTACAGCTTTGACCCAGCTAAGAAACCCTGTAACAGTCTCTCCTGCAGCGATCCAGGTATTTACCGGTCAGGCATGTACAACGGTAAGACTCTGATAATAGATCTTCAAAACAGTCTAGGCCTTCTGAACGCTACCCTCATAGAGTACCCCTCCTTAACCAGCAGGGAGAAAGTGAAGATCAGCTCCAGCAACCTTGTATCACCGAAAAAGGTTGTAGGCTACGGCAATCCTGACAGAGTTCTCTTCAGGGACCGTGCAAGCTTCAACACCAGTACTCTGGACAGCAATCAGAAATACGGGCTGTTTATATGGGGATGTAACTATGAAGGAGGAAAAATAGAGAACTGCCGATGGATGAAACCGTATCTCATCAAATAAGCTTCTAGAAAGTCAATCATTAAAACCAGAAAACCGAAAGTATTAACCAGAGCAGGAACATGAGTAAAGGCCTTGGAGTCAAGATAATAGGGAGCATGGTTCTCGCCCTGGTAGGTGTATCAGTGTTGATCACAGCTTTTACCTCAAATACCAGTGGTCTAGGCGGCGTTTACTGCAGCACGTATGAAAGCCTGAGCACGGTCTTCCCAGGTAAAGACTCTCCTCCGCCACAAGGATGCGGAGAACAGAGAACTGTCAAGTACCAAGCCGTAGAGGCTCAAAGCGTAAGTTCATTCAACTTTAGGCTGGCTAACGCTGTGTTAAACTGCTGGGACAGGTACAGAGGATATAACACAAGCAAGTTCTGTCAAGGCTGGAACGTCAAGAGTCTTCCTAAGAGTGTTGACGAAGCCAACTTCACGAAAACACTGGAAAACAATAACTTATGCCCTGAAAGCATAGAAAACGGTGTAGCTGAATACGGTTCAGAGACCTGTGGATCAGAAAACCAGCTTTACTTTAACAAGGCTAAAATCGAGGAAGGAGACTTCATAGTCATAAAATACAACACCTCGGCCTCAGGAACACAGCACGTGGTGATCAACTGAATGAGCATGTCTCTTGACTACATGGGAAAACTGGTAATCACCCTCGTAGTGATAGGAGCAGTAGTTGGAATGATATCCAACTTCAGATCCCAGATCAAGGATACCGCCCCTGATCCCGGCACTGAAGAAGATCCAGGCCTGGAAATCATACAGATATCCGCAGGACACAGCGGTAGCGTGTCCAAAGTAGCAAGCCTGATAACCCTGTGCTACCAGAAATCACTTGAAAAAGGATACAAAGACATATCCTGCTTTGTAGCCCGAAAAGAATCCGGAAGCTTCAACATAGATAAATCTGGACTAAAAAGCCAGCTGAAAAAAGAAGTACAAAACAACACAAAGTTCAAGACATCGACCTTCAACAGAGACTCTCTCGTCATCAACTACAGGGTAAGGCCTGGAAAAGTAGTCGTGGAACAATGAAAGGAGATCTCTCGCTTGAAGAAATCGCTGCACTAATTATAATGGTTCTAATGACTGCTGTCGGCCTCCAGATAATCTCAACCCTCAACAAAAATGTTTCGGACACCTCAATCAGCTTGAACAAGTTCTACCCGGAAATAAACTACCCTTTCTGCTCAGATTTCCAGACCAAAGAAAAAGTAAGCAAAGATGAATTCTTCAGAATAACCTACTACCGGCTGAAAAACGTATGCAAGCTAGAAAAGCAGAAGTTAACAGCTGACTTCGTCCTCAAGAAAGACATGCTCGAAAATAAAGCCCGTAAATGGGGTTTGAAAGACAGCTCCGGCAACCTGCTTGTATTCTACCGCAGTAACTGCAGTTCAGCACAGAAATTCAATGTCAAAGGCCTTAAAATAGGTATAAATAACTCGGAATTCCTCTACCGCCTTGGCGAAACCATAAAAATCAGTGGGACAGGCAAGGAAGTGGTAATATGCTGAGCAAAGGCGCATCTGCGTCAATCTGGCTCTGGATAATCGGAGGCCTTGTAGTAGCCATGCTGACATTTACATTCACGTTTCAAAGCCTGGTATCGGTCGGAGAGACAAGCAGAAGAAATGAAATAGTCGACAGCTACACGGATATCGTGAACACCGCCAAGCT
>JBDGSI010000005.1:0-4867 GCA_042217615.1 Candidatus Nanohalobium sp. | reverse complement strand
AACGAAAGTAAAATTGGAGCTGAGAGCAGAAAGCTTCTATCTATTAACGATGGAGGACCAGACAACGTTTCCGGGCCTGAAAACGCTACCTGTATCGGCTGCAAAGATGATTATAACCCTCGCCCTACCTTTAGTTTTGAGGCCTTGAATGTTGAGTCTCTGAACGCTAAGAACCTGACTATTCATTCCAAGATGTGTTATGAGGGAGGTAATGAGAAGGATCTTATCATGGACGGTCAGGGAGTTAAAAAACCGGTTTATATAAATACTTCCGATATTTCAAACTGTAGCAGCGGTTCTGACTGGGTGAGCACCACCGTTCCTTCTTCTACAGTCTCAGGTAATGATTATTACTACTATGAATGTTCAAGCTGTAACTCCAGCAGTTATTACAGGTTGATGGGAGATAATTCGACTTCCAGCGGTTACTCTCAGTTCTACAACGGTTCAGAGTACAAGACCCTCAACTTTGATTACATGGTAAATGTTTCCACTAACTCTTCTCTAACATTTAGCTGGGTTGAAACCCCTGTCAGTAAAAATGATGTGGAGCAAGGCCTTAACGTTTCTTTAACGTGCGACACCTGTGATGCTGATGATTACTACCGTTTAATGTCAGACGCCAGTAATAGCGGACACTCCTACCTATTTAATGGTTCAAAGACAGAGAAACTGGAAGAAGATTACATGACCCGTGTCTGGACGAACAGCTCGCTTAATTACTCAACAGCATTAACACGGGTAAACAGTTCAGACCTGGATGAAAACACGAACATTACTCTAAGCTGTCCTTCCTGTACCGAAGGCTACAACGTACTGCACAGCAACGATAACGGAGGCTCTTATATAAACAACCAGCCGTTTAACGGAGAATTCCTGATAAAAGGAGAGAAAAGGCCTTTGAACACGTCCTGGACCACGATCAAAGTAGGAAAACAGGAGTTAAGAAACAATAACGATGTTTCATTTGGCTGTACCTCTTGCAGCGAGGATAGATTCTATGTAGGCCTTGACAACTTCTCAACTCTGGATACAGAAGTAAGTACTCCTCGCAGATCCTTTACCAAGAAGTCAGGAGGGATGCTACGGATCTGGACAAACTCAAGCCTGAAATTTGACAGAGTGAGAACTGAGGTAGCAGGAGAAGATATTGCTCAGGGAGAAAACATTACCTACTTCTGTGACAACTGCGGAGAACCTTCCTACAACCTTATGCAGGACTCAGACTCCTCAGTCGCCTCCTATAAACGTGAAGCTACCGGCTACGAATCGGTAAGTTCGGGTTTCATGGTAGGAGCGGAAAGCTATGGTTCAAATAGAGGCCTTGAAATCGCTGCTTCACGGTACCCTTCACTTGTAACTGTTTTAAACAGTTCTTCAAGCGAGATATGGAACTTCAGTACAGATGCAAGGCCTAGTGCAGTTACTATAGGAGATGCAACCGGGGAGAGGACCGGTAACGAGGTTGTGATAGGTACGAAAGCTGGCGTAACTGTTCTGGACTCCACAGGCAGTCTTTACGGTCGCTACCCTGATGAGGGAAGTCCTTGGTTCCGTACTGTTGCTGTCGGAGATGTAAGCGGAGATAGCTCTCTTGAGATAGTGGGGGGAACTGACTCAGGTAACCTGGCATTGTTGAACTCAAGTCTTGATGCTGTATGGAACATATCCGTAGGTTCAAGAGTGAAGAGTGTGGAAACAGGTAATTTAACCGGTTTCCAGGATAAGTCCGTGGTCGCAGGCCTTAAGAACGGCGATCTAATTATAGTTTCCGGGGACGGCAGCATTGTTGGAAACTACAGTTTCTCCGGAGACATTGTAGAGGTTGACTCCGGCAATGTAGCAGCAGATGAAGGCCTTGAAACCGCTGTCTCTACTTCTGATACAAAGGTTTTCAACTTTTTCAGGCCTCCTGAGAATCTTTCTGTAGATGTAGGGAACGATGGATCGCTTGAGTGGAGCCAGTCAGATGTTTTCACCGGTAATACTACTGTTCAGGGCTCTGGATTTGTTTCAGCGTTCAACAACGAGTTAGGTAGCTGTACCAGCAGTTTGTGCAATATTTCTGTGCGTTTCGACTCTAATAGCGGCGGAGAGGTAAGAGTTAGTAGGCCTGAACTTGATTTTGACTATTATTTATCTGATACTGTTGATTCTGACACAGGAGTTGTGAAGTGGAGGAAGTCTTCGAATATCGATGTGGGGGAGAGTTTGATGTATGAGTCTTTGAAGGTGATGTACAGCAGCCCTGCAATCCATGTAGGTACAGAGTATATTATCTCTCAGGATATCAATAACGCTCTGGGAAGCCAGTCTTCTCCGCTTATAGGCTTCAATAATTACAGTTTCACCGAGTCAGGGAACTTGATCTCCCTGCCTGAGTACCTGGATTTCATGCGTTTCCCCGGTACTTCCCCCAGGTCATCGGACTATATCTGGTACAATAACTCGAAATCTGAGGCTCCGGTTGAAATGGTTGAGTCAGGTCTCAGCACCGGCAGCCCTACTTACAAGAACATCACTATTTACAGGGCTTCAGACAGGACAGACACCGTCTTCACAAATGTTACAGCAAACCTTGATTTCGACGACTCCCAGATATCCGGAGACACATTTGTAAAAGTGGACTGGGACGAAGACGGAAGCTTCACAGAGATAACGCCAGGAACCAGTTGCCCTTCACTGGAAAAACAGTCCGCCGAAGGAGAAACCTTCTACACATGTAGAAAAGACACAGACGGAAACGGAAAATACGACCGGTTCAAAACCGTGCATCCTCGAGTAACAAGTTCAGCACCGTACAACTCCACCACCTACAGAGTAGGCGGCGTCAGCAACTTCGCACCAACCATAGTATCACAGAAGGCCTCACCTGAAACCGGTAAATGGGGTGAGGAGTTCAACTTCACCGCAGAGTTCGATGACCCTGAAAATGACCAGGTGAACGCAACTCTCTGGATCAACACTGAAAACGGCTGGCAGAAACAAGGGACAAAAACCGTTTCAGACACATCCAAGTTCCAGCTCTCCTCAACAAAGCAGTGGACAGGCCTTACAGACTACATGTTTGAATACCAAGACGTTAACTCCAATCTAAACGCTTTACACCCTGCAGAGAACAGCACTTCTAACAATATAGAAGTCTTGAAACACGACTTAGATGTAGAATACATTAATGGCGGAGGCCTTAATATAGATAGAAAGGGAGAGACATGGACTCCTTCGGTAAGGCTTCTGGACAACAGTACCGGAAACCCTGTCAGCAGCAGTGTAACCTGTAACCTGCGGCTTTCCGGCGCAATCCAGGAGTTAAAGCTTCCTAACTCTTCTGGTTACTGTAATTTCGATGTCTCAGGCCTTGACCTGCCTGTTGGAAGCCATAACTGGGATGTAAAGGCTGATGAAAGCAGTTACCATTTGAGCGGTGTAAGCCCTACGAAGTCTGTAACCTTGATAGGAGATATATCTGTAGGCAGTAAGGAATTATCTGAGACTGTTTTCAGACCTGATTCACATGTTAACAGCAGCTTCAACTATAACTACTCAGGTATTACTGATGAGTTCGGTGACAGTATCTCTCCGGACTACGAACTTGATATCGAAGGAGTAGGGACTTACACAGGTAGCGACGTTTCTCCTCCTATAACAGGAAGCATCAACTTTGCAGATAACGCTGCTTTAGGGCAGCGAGATGTTAACATGACTTTAAGCGACCAGTTCTTTTCTACAAACACTCTTCTAGACTCATTTAACTTGAAGGGGGTTCTCAAAACAGATCTATACTCCAAAGACCTGGTTTACACAACTGAAGATACAGCAAACCTTACAGTCCACATAGAAGACTCTGCCGGATTCTCCAGAGACGCCCAGGTATCCTTTGAAATACCTCAAGGAGTCTGTCTTGAAGAGTATCATCCTGCTACAGGCAACTACACCTGTGAATTCGATCCTACCGACAGCTTAGACGCAGGCAGCTACAACTGGTCTGTAGACCTCTCCAAAACCAACTACGTATACGAAGAAGACGATAAGAAAAACCTGGAAGTCCATTCAAACATACAGGCAGATATTTCCACCACAGAAAGCCCCGTAAACCGTTTCGATAACTCAGAAGAACGTACAACAGTCTGGACCAACATCTCCAACATCAAGACCAGCAGCGGCAACAATATAGACAACGTTAACTACGAAGTAATCTGGAACGGCAGTGTAAAGGCCTCAGGACAGGTCAGCAACTCAGTAGATCAAAGCTTTGACGTCCCTGATACTGAAACCCTTAACAAAACAGTTCTGGAGGTAAAATTGGAGAAAGGAAAGTATAGGCCTTTCCAGTTAAGGGAGAACCTGACTGTGAAGGGTGAGATCAATGCTTCTCTAAGCCAGGAGAAAGATACTGTTTACGCGGAAAACGATGCAGTTAATCTGACCGCAGATCTTGAAAACATGCTTGGAACTCCTTTAAACGCCGATGTACAGTTTGAAACACCTTCGGGATACTGTGAAGAAAAATTCAGTCAGACCGGCCAGGTTACGTGCCGCTACAACCCTGCTGACTCTCTCAGCCCCGGACAGAAAACATGGTGGATAGAGGCCTCAAACCAGCTGTACAGCTACTCTGAAAATGAGTCAAAGAGTTTGGATATAGGTGGAGGCCTTACAGCTTCTACATCAGCTTCGGATACGGTTTACAGGTATAATGGTTCTTCGAAGAATAAGGAGATAACTTACAGCGTCTCAGATATTGAGAGCGGAGGCTCGGATATCGACAGTGTTGACTACACTGTTTACTGGAGAGGAAGTGCTATAGATAACGGTGTTACGGATTCAACAGGCTTCACAAACTCATACAATGTTCCTGACAGTTCAG
>JBDGSI010000049.1:0-7890 GCA_042217615.1 Candidatus Nanohalobium sp. | reverse complement strand
GGGTTCTTTTCTCGCCTTCAAGCACCGCGGCGATGTAGAGTGCGGCGGCGGCGAGGCCTGTAGGTCCTTTGCCTGAGAGCAGGTCTTTTTCCCTTGCTTCCTTCAGGATTTGGCGGGCTCGTGCCTGGACTTCTCCGCTTAGCTGGAGTTTTCCAGCGAAACGTGGGACGTAGTCCTGTGGCTTCGCTGGAAGGATTCTAAGGCCTAGTTCTCTTGCGACGTATCTGTATGCGCGTCCGATCTCCCTCTTTTCTATTCCGGATGCGTCTGAGATCTCGTCGAGCGTCCTTGGAGTCCCCTGTTTCCGGGCTACAATATATATTATGGCGGAGATGATGGATTCCATGCTTCTTCCTCTTACAAGGCCTTGGTCCACGGCTTTTTCGTAGAGTCTTGCGACTTCTTCGTGGACTGACTCTGGCAGGTTGAGGTTGGAGATCATGGAGTTTAGTTCGCTCAGGGCGAATCCGAGGTTGCGGTCCTTTGACTTTGTCAGTCTTTTGTGCCATTTTCTAAGTCTGTAGTACTGTGCTCTTTTGTTGCCTGAGACCTTGTATAGTTCTCCGCTTCCTTTTCCGATCTCGGTGGAGACTCCCATGTCGTGCTTAGTATAGGTTAGGGGCTGTCCTGCTCTTGCTTTCTTCTTTTTCTCTTCTGCGTTGAATGCTCTCCATTCTGCGGATTCGTCGATCCTGTCTTCGTCGATTACCATTCCGCATTCCAGGCAGATAAGCTCTCCCTTGGCAGAGTCTTCTTCGAACCGTTGAGAACCACATTCAGGACATGTTAGTACTGTGTCTCCTTCTTCAGCTTCTTCCTGTACTACTTCGTATCCTTCTCCTTCTACAGGTTCCTCAGCTTCTTCTTCCTCTTCTTCGTCTTCTTCCTCATCTTTCCAGTCATCTGGTATATCATAATCGTCAATCTGTCGTCGTGGAATATTCTGGTGAGCATCCTCTGTCATGAATTAGGTAAAACCACCTTCAGGCAAAAATTAAAAAGGCCCAAACACTTAAAAATATAATCCTCAGAAGTTTTACGGGTTGGTGACAACGTCACTTGGGGGAAGTTGATTTAATTCCTGCCATAACATAAATCTGTTATGGGCGAGGAGGGGCATGAAAGGACGCAGAGGGAAACCTTGTTGGTGATGCTTGCCTTGTTTGCAGGCAGCATGGTGATAGTCTATCCGTTCCTTGATGCCTTGGTGCTTGCAGTAGCTGTATCCTACCTTCTGGGGTTCGCTCACAGAAAAATAAACTCAAGGCTGAAAAACGAGCTTCTATCCTCTACAATAGTAATAACATCTATAATAGGCTTTCTCAGCCTTACAGTCTACTTCTTCATCAACAACGCCTTCTACATACAAGACCAGTTCATGATATTCGCAGGATCTCTCGAACAAAATGTCATAAACACTTTAAAAGCCCTCCAAGTACCACAAGTCTTCATAGAAAACGTTCAAAACTACTTCGACACCTTCTCAAGTAAGGCCTCAACCTATCTGATCCAGATATTCTTTTCACTTCCATCAGCGCTTATAGACCTTTCAATCTTCCTGGTTACGGCAATCTTCCTCTACAGGGACAGGTCAAAGCTGGGAGCAGAGCTTGAAGGCCTACTCAATGCCTTACCGGAAACAGAAGAAAAGATTATCCGGTCGCTGATGCAGTCGGTTGACTCAATATTCAGAGGAGTATTTGTAACGCAGACAGTAGTTGCGTTGATTCTTTCAATAGCAACAGGACTAGGATTCTATATTATATCGCTTTTCACGTCTCCAATGCCTTTAATCCCTCTCTGGAGTATACTTGTGGCCTTAGCAGGCCTCCTGCCGCTTATCGCAGCGTTTATGATCTACGCGCCGGTAGGTGTTTACTACATGACATTGGCTGGAGAGCCGGTTAAAGGCCTTTTGATAATTACTTATGGGGTGATAATGCTTCAAATACTTCCTGAAATATTTCTAAGGCCGTATGTGGGAAGTAAAAGCCTTGATGAACATCCTCTGATTGTTTTCTTTGGTTTTCTTGCAGGGCCTCTAGTCTTAGGTATTAAAGGAATTATTATAGGGCCTCTAGTCTTGATATTGACGAAAGAGTTCCTTTTCAACTACGCTGATCTAGTTTCCGGCGAACCCGCTCAGAACCACACTGAGGACAAGGGGGAGTAGAAACCTTCTTGCCGCAGTTACTGCAGACCTGAAGCCATTCAAGCTCTTCCTCAATCCTATCTCCCATAAAGGCCTTGAAATCTATGTTTAAATGAGAGGCAAGGTTCTGAAGATCCTTGTCATCAGTTATCAGAGTTGAATCTTTTTCTAAAGCAAGTGCTGCAAGTTTTATATCTGCCTCAGATACTTTTGCATTTATTTCACTGCTTTTATCATTAACTCGATTAATTGAGTCTTCTGAAGCGTTTTCTACGTTAATTTCAAGAGTTGAGGCCTTTGTACGTGCTTCACTGCTCTTTAATTCCTGCCAGACTTCTGGTACGGTTAAAGCTCTTTCAAAGCTGTAGCTGTTTCTTCCATGTATGACAACATTTGCATCGATTACAGGCCTCATAACCCGGGATTTCAAGGGTTTATATTAAAAAGTGTTGTGAGCCATGAATTAGTTGTGATCAAACGATGAGCCTACCAAATGCACCAATCGAAAGAATTATCCGTAATGCAGGAGCAGAAAGAGTTTCAGAAGACGCAGTTGAAGAACTGAAAAGAGCTGTAGAAGAAGCTGGAGAGGAAATCGCAAGAGACGCTACAAAGCTTGCGGACCACGCCAACAGGAACACAGTCAAAAAAGAAGACGTAAAAATGGCGACACAGTAGGGAACTAGATTCTCTACTTTTCTTCTCTACTCTTTTTACCCTTTACTAAGGTGAATTTGAATGCCACAGCAAATGGAAGCTTCAGAAGTTAGCGAAGGAACATACATTATGATAGATGGGGAGCCATGCATCGTCAGATCCACGTCAAAATCCTCTCCAGGAAAGCACGGAAGCGCCAAACATAAGATCAAGGCCCGAGGAGTATTCGACGATAAAGATCGGCATATAACCAAGCCTGGCGACGCAATGATGATGTCTCCGGACGTCGATAAGAAAGTTGGACAGGTAGTATCCAGAGACGGAAACATCGCACAAGTCATGGATATGGACACGTACGAAACAGAGGAAATGGAGCTGCCAGACGATCTAAGCGCCGGTGAAGGCGACGAAATCGAGTACTGGGTCATCGACGGCAGAAAACTAGTGAAAGGCCTCAACGAATAAGGCCTTCACTTTCTTCTACATTTTACCTTTTATCTCTCCTTTCCTGATTTTTACTCCTGATTCAGAAAAAAGATTAAAGTCTCTTCAATAGACATCCTTCAATTATATGAACTGGAAAAGAGTTAGAGAGAAAGTACTGGAGCAAAACTATCCCGATCAAAAAGAGCTTGACGAAGCCCACAAACTTTACAACAAAGTTTCAAACTACATAAAAAAAGAATTTGGGCTTAAAACACATTTCGCAGGAAGCACATCAAGGAAAACCTGCATGGCAGGAGATAAGGACCTGGATATATTCGTACTGTTCCCAGAAGACACTGACAGAAAAGAACTGGAGCAGAAAGGCCTTACAGTAGGTAAAAAAGTTTTCGAAAACTTTGACGGGGACTATAAAGTTGACTACGCTGAGCATCCCTATACTAAAGGTGTTTTGAAAGGCCATGAAGTCGAGGTGGTGCCTTGCTTTGATGTAAGTCCTGAAAATCTCCGGAGCGCAGTGGATAGGACTCCTCACCACTCTAAATGGGCGGCTGAAAACCTTTTAGAGGAGGAAAGAAGGGATGTAGTGGTTTTGAAAAAGTTTTTGGATGCTGGAGGTCTTTATGGATCTTCTCTCAAGGTAAGAGGTTTTTCAGGATATCTCTGCGAGGTACTTATCTCCCATTATGGAGGTTTCAAATCCCTGGCTGAGGCAGCGAAGGAATGGGGAGAAGATCAGGTAATAGATCCCGAAAGACATCATGAGGGAGGGCTTCCACAGAGATTAAAAGAAAAGTTCAGCGATGAGGCCTTAGTTGTAGTCGATCCCGTAGATCCTGAGAGAAACGTTGCATCCGTCCTAAGCGTAGAAAACTACTCGAAAACAATCCACAGGTTCTGGGAGTTCAACAAGAATCCTTCCATGAAGTTCTTCCAGGAGGAAGAAACAGAGGTTACAGAGTTTGAAGTACAGCAAGAAATAGATAAAAGAGCCGATACAATAGTGATGCAGTTTGATACTCCTGAAGGAGTAGAAGACGTATTATACCCGCAGATGAGGAAAACAATGAGGAGAATAAGACAGGCCTTGAAAAACGAAGGCTTCAGAGTATTTGAATCAGGTTTCCACGTAGGAAAAGAAAAAACACGTATAATACTGGAGCTAGAGGCCTCACTGCCTGAAATAAAAGAGATGAAAGGCCCTAAACTCTTCCATGGCGTTGAACACATAGAACAGTTCACGAAAAAATATGAGAACACGTTTATCAAGGATGAAAGGCTTTACGCCAAGACTGAAAGAGAATACACCGAAGCAAAGGCCTTTCTAAACAGTTTTCTTACAGGAGAACCGGATGAATTAGCGGAGAAAGGGATTCCGGAAAGAATAGCTGAAAAAGCGAAGGACTTCAGGTTTGTAAACCCGGTTCAGGAAGATGAAGAATGGTTAAAATATTTGGTTGAAAAGCTGAACATAGATCAAAAATGAACGACGTCAACATCCTGGTAGGCCTTTCAGGGGTGGGAAAATCCACTGTACTCGAAGAAGCAAGAAATCTTTCCCAGAAAGATTACACGGTTATTAATTACGGAGACAGAATGCTTGAGACCGCAAAGAAGAGAGGGCTTGTCGACAACAGGGATGAAATGAAGGAGCTGGACGTCAAAACCTATAAAGACATTCAGAAAAAGGCTGCAGAATCAATTGTAGAGGATGCAGAGGAAGGAGACGTAATCGTGGACACTCACGCCGCTATCAAAACTCCTTACGGCTATATTCCAGGCCTTCCTAAATGGACTGTAGAGAACCTAGAGCCGGACAGGATAATAATGTTGACTGCTCCATCACAGCAGATATTCAATAGAAGCACGGGGGACAATGAAAGAGATAGAGAACATGACTCAAAAGAATCAATAGAAGAGTACCAGGAGATAGCAAGGGAAATGGCCTCTACAGGAGCAGTAATGACCGGGGCATATCTACAGATAATAGAAAATCCTGACGGAGAAGTAATGAAAGCTGCGGAGAGACTTACAGAAACGCTGGAATCTTAAAGCTTCAGAAAGCTTCTTCTAATTTCTTTAAATGCTTCTCCCTTCACTCTTTCTCTTCTGAAAACTTTTTAAGGTAAAAATTGGGGCTTACAACAAACATGTAAGTTGTCACGGCAGCTGACAGAAGCCTTCCTAAAACAAAGAATGAGGCGCCAAGGCCTTCAAGAGGTCCCTGAGCTGTTAAAACTATTCCAAACATGGCAAAGGAGAATAGTGTTAAAGCTGAAACTTCTTTTTTACTGTCGAAAGAGGATTTTACAGCATTTTTTAGGCCTGTGAAGAAGCTTCTCTCTGTGACAACAGAGATAGGCAGGAAGTAGATCAGGAAACTCTCTACCAAAGTCAGTAAAACCGTTAATCCTATTCCTCCTGCAAGGTAAACCATTGAGCCTGTAAGGTAGAACAGGGAGAAACCTAAAACTGCTGGAACAGAAGTAACTACGATAACTACAAACATTAGAAAACAGGTGGCCAATACCTGAGGCCACTGCTTCAATGTGGCAGTGAAACCCTTCAATAAAATACCTTCCTCATCCTTCCTACGAACCATTTCAGCAGTCATCAAGGGAACGAAGACGCCTAACAAAATAATCAAGGGCATAGAAACCAGGTAAAAAACTGAAGCAGTCCTCAAACCAACCGAACCCACCAAGTTCTCCATAAACAACAACCAAACCGAGCTCAAAAACGCAGAAGAAAGCTTTGGAGCAAAAAGCTGAGGCCTTTCCCGTAAAAGCCTCAAACTATCCAGCAAAACATTAATAATATTCACTGCCTCTCACCTAATACACAGAACAGTATTAGGCCTAAAAGGTTTTACAATAAACCCTCTCAAGCTCAAGGCCTGCCAGCAGATACCACCCAGTCATTTCTATCTCTTAGGCAACTCTCAAACCACGAAGACTGTTTTCACGGGAAGGCAACGACACTAGAAACCCTGGTTTTTCTCTTAGGAGTTCAAAACAGGTGCATAAGGTTAATAAGACTTAATGGGTCAATCAGGGATATGGCGAGCCTCTGGGATCTAGGTAAGAGCTCTAAGGAAAAGCTCGCCGATGAATGGGAGGAAAATGGTGTTCTTGAAGAAAAAGTAGATAAGCATAGAGAAAAATTTGAGGGCAAATTCCATGAAAACATGGAAGAAGAAGTTCCAACCCACCCATACAAGGTTTTCAGAGAGATAGTGGAAAACAGAGAGCTGACAGACGAGGAAAGAATCGCTCTCGAACAGATGAAAGACGAGTTCTCCGAGAGATGGCAGACACTCAAACAGACACACTCCAACTAAACCTTCATCGGTGAGCCTCCATGGGGAGGGGGCACCACCAATTTTCTTATTTTTCTCAAAAAAGCAGAGAAAACCAAAAAACAATAATCCAATGAACAAAATAGACAGACTTCTCGAAAAAGAAGGCCTCGACGGCTTCCTGATAAAAGACGACTCATCAAACCCTAATCTGTACTACTTGACAAACTTTGAAGCACCAGACTCCTTCATATACCTTAGAACCGGAGGAAAAGACATAATACTGGTATCCTCGCTGGAATACTCTCGAGCAAAAGAAGAAGCAGACGTGGACAAAGTTCTAAACACATCAAGATACATTAAGGAAGACTCAAGAAATAACGAAGACAAACAAACAAGTATGATCAACCAGTTTCTAGAAGAACAAGAAATAGAGAAAATAGGGGTTCCTGCAGACTTCTCACTAAAACTAGCCGACAAACTAAGGCAAAAACGCCGGGTAAATGCCTTTGAAAACCCTGCAAAACAGCAGAGAAAAATTAAAACCGGTGAAGAAAAAGAAAAACTAAAAGAGGCTCAGAAAACAACTGAAAAAGCAATGAAAAAAGCACAGGAAATGATAAAGAAATCAGAGATACGTGACGAAAAACTAATGCTTGAAGAAGAGGCTTTAACTTCAGAGAAGATAAAAAGAGAGTTGAAAAAGTTTCTGATAGATGAAGGATGCACTGTGCCGGAGGAAACTATAGTTGCAAGCGGAAAAGAATCGGCAAAGCCTCATGAAACAGGTTCAGGTATTATAAGGCCTGGAGAACCTGTTATAATAGATATTTTTCCCTGCAGAAATCATTACTTTGGCGATATGACAAGAACATTTGTTAAAGGAGGTATGCCGGAAAGAATGAGGAAAATGGAGGACGCAGTGGGTGAGGCCTTGAGAAAAGCCTTGGAGAAGATTGAGCCAGGTGTAAAAGCTGCAGAAATCCATGGAGGGGTATGTGATGTATTTGAAGGCCGTGGCTTTGAGACTTTGAGGACGGGTGCAGAGGAGAAAGGTTTTCTTCATTCAACAGGTCACGCAGTAGGCCTTGATCCCCATGAGGAACCTAGGATAGCAAGTAATGAAGATAAACTTGAGCCTGGTATGGTCCTGACGATAGAGCCAGGCCTTTATGATCCTGGAATTGGCGGTTTGAGGACTGAGGATATGGTGTTTGTCACTGAAGATGGGTATGAGAACTTTAATTCAATGAGGAAGGAAGTTATAGAGCTTTGATTTAGAGTTCTTTAACCATGTAAGGCCCTTCACGCTCATAACCAAGCTTCCTGTAATATTCAC
>JBDGSI010000048.1:0-12147 GCA_042217615.1 Candidatus Nanohalobium sp. | reverse complement strand
CAGAAGCAAAAGTAGCTGGAAAATACTTCTCCGACAAAGCCTTAAACTTTGAAACTGGTAGCAGGGAAAGTAAGAAAGATCAGGAAGACGGTAAAAGGCAGCAAAGTTCTTTTACGCAGCAGGAGAAGGATGAAAATATTGAGAGGAAGGAGAGAAGGATTGAAAACTTGGAGGATCAGGTTGAGGCCTTGAAATCGGAGCTGGGAGAGGTAAAGGCTGAAAGAGATAGTTTGAAGGATAAAGTTCAGGATTTGAAGGGTGATGCCCGTGCTGAGGCTGTGAAAGAGGAAGAGGTTAGGAAGAGGGAAGGCATTATCCGTGAGAAGAACAGGGAGATTGAGGCCTTGAAATCTGATCTTGAAGATGCCAATGTCAGGGAGAAGCAGTACAGTAAAGCTTTGAGAAAGGTTTACGAAGGCGCCAAGGTTTTTCCTGTAGTTGATGGAGATGGCGAGGAAGTTCCTGAGAATGCGGTTACTCGTTCGACAGAGCTTAGAGAAAAATTTAGAAATAAAGGCTTGAATATAAGGCATGTGGGGGAAGTTGAAGGAATCGAACTACCTGATTTCTTCATAACGGATGAACTGCCGGGAGATGAACCTGATCTAAAACAGGTTGTAGAAGAGTACAGAGAGTCAAGATGAAAGAATACTTTGAAGACCTGACAAAGAGACAGCAGAAGCTGTTCGAAGCTTTCCTATTTCTTGCTAAACTCTGCGTTGCAGGCCTTATTTTCCAGACAATACTTTTTATCTATCCTTCAACCCTTTACTTACAGCGTTTGCAGGCACAGCTCTCAGCCACTGTTCTGAACCTGGTTTCAACAGGGTTTGAGGCCTCAACTATTAAGATTTTCTCTCCTGAAACAGTTTACATAATCACTCAGGACTGTCTGGGCTGGAAATCAATGGCAATGTTTACCGCATTGGTTTTCTCAGCAGAAAACATTAGAGACAATGTTAAAAGTATTTTAGCAGGTCTGGCAGCTATATTTGTAGCTAATAATTTAAGGATTGTTTCTACAGTTCTTCTCAGCGAGTATGGAGTGCTGAGTTTTGAAGTGGTTCACGGTATTCTCTGGAAATGGAGTCTCACCTTTTTCGTCCTGATTATATGGCTGACCTGGTTGAAGAGAAAAAGTGTTAGAAAACGGTTAGAAGAAGCATAAGGCCTCCTCCGGCAATGTCTGTAACCAGTAAAGCAGCCGGGAAGACAGGTACAAACCTTATTCCCTCCTTCACTTTTACCTCTTCTACTGAGCTTTTTCTCAGGGTTTCAAGGCCTTTACTGTCCAGACCTACAATATCCGAGTAACCGTATCTGTTCTTTACTTTCTCAATTAGATTACTGTTCCAGCGGTTCTCCAGTTTTCCAAGTACAAGGCCTACCATGTTAAGCTTCTTGGTGTGTTCAAGGTCGACTTTCTCTGTGAATACGATGTCCCCTTCCTCAACTTCTTCTAAAGGGATTTTAGCCTCCATTTCCGTGTTTTCAAGTACTTTGAGGAATCTGTAAAGGAATATTATTGCAACCAGGGCAGCAAAGTAGATCAAAGGGTCAAGCTGGGCTTTATAAGCTACTATAGATACCGCTGCAGCCCCTATTATCTCTAAAGGAATTCTTTTCTTTTCGTTCATAACCCTCTCTTTGAACTGTGGGAAGAAACTGTCGGATCTTACTGCCTTGTAAAAAGCGAATCCTATCGTGTACAGAAAACCTATAAGCATTACGTTTATCAAAAAGTTTACAGGAAACATCGTGTTCGGCCCATTCAAGGAGTAAGGTGCTGCAAAACCTACTGCTGTAAGGCACATGGCGTCAGCTCCTCCCCACAGCCCTTTCCAGTAAGCTAGCCATCCATAAAGTGAGTAAAGAAAGGCTACGAACAGCATAAACAGTAAAGGCCTTAAACTAGTGGTTTCTAACGCGTAGAGGCTGTGGAACAGGATTCCTCCTGCGATAGCTGTAAGTGAGAACTTGTCAGGTACGTCTCCTTTCTCGCTGAAGATATCGAAGAGTGAGTTGATGATTAGTACGCAGAAGGCCAATACATGGGAAAAAGTGAGATACATAACCAGTATTTAAAACCAGCCGCAGTTATAAACTGTAATGTTCTTATGGCCAAAGACTGGGAAGACCTTGTAATTGAAACAGGGGTGGACACAGTCCTCGGGTATTTGGCGGAAAACGGGTCTGCACCGGTCTCGGAAATAGCTGACGAAGTAGGGATACAACAGGACAGGATAGCAGACTGGGCTGACGCACTTGAAAACCAAGGCCTTGTAAGTAAAGACTACACCATTTCCTCCGGCCTAGTCCTTAAATATGAAAAAGAACATGTAGAGCAGGCTAAAAATAAGAGAGAAACGCTTAGAGAAGACTTGGAAGATAGGAAGACCCGTATAGAGGAAAAAGCAAAGCAGAAGACAAGTAAACTGAAAGAATTAAAGGAAGAGCTTCAGAGAACCGCCATGGATATGGAAGCCCAGGAAGTAAAACATGAATCCATACATGAGAGAATAGAGGAACTTGAGGACATGGAAGACCGGCTTCAAGAACAAATAAATGAAATGCAGGATGGGGAAATCCAGACAGAGGCCTTGAACCTTTTACATGAAATAGATAGTACTTTAGAAGAAGTTGAGGAAGCAGAAACCAGTATAGATCTTACACAGGAGGAGAACAAGTTGAGGAAAAAGGTGAAGGCCTTCCAGAAGCTTCAGGATAAGATTGAGACTGCGGAAGAGGAGCAAATGTTTGAGGAATCAGGTCTTGAAACGGAGGAAGAAGAGGAGGAAGAGTCTGGAGGATTATTTTCTGGCATAAAGAGCAGGATTCCTTTCATCGGTGGCAAAAAGAAAGAAGGAGAAAAAGAGAGTAATGAGGATCAGAGTTCAGAAGAAGAGGGAGAACAGGAAGAAAATGAAGAGAAGGAAACAGAGGAAGCAGGAGAAGAGGATGAAGAGGATGAGGGAGAAAAGGAAGGCCTTATAGAGAACGTAGATGATTACACTGTTTCCGAGGTAAAGGACCGTATACGTGAAGAAGAGGATCTTGATCTTGAGAAGTTGCTAGAAGCTGAGGAAAGCGGTAAGGATAGAAAGACTTTGAAAGAGTTCATTGAGAGCCATAAGGATTCTGAAGACGAAGAAGAAAGCGGCGAAGAGGATAATGAAGAAGGAGAAGAAGCTGAGGAAACCGGAGAAGGAGAGGAAAAGCAAGAAAAACAGGAAGAAGATAGTGAAGAAGCTGAAAAGAGTGGTGAAAAAGAAGATGAAGGTTCAGAGGGGGAAAAGGAACCTGAAGCCGATGAGGAAGAAAGTGAAGGTAGCGGGCAGGAAGAACCTGAAGATTTAAGCTCTGAAGAAATAGTTGGTGGAACTATCTCAGATGTCAAAGAAACTGTTGAAGAGCTTGAAAACCCTGATTCCGAGGCCTTACTGGAAGCTGAAAAAGAAGGTAAGGATAGAAAGACTTTGAAAGATTTCCTGAAGAGAAAAATTGATAGCGGAAGCTCCGGAACAGATTATTCAGAGATTGTTGACGGCACGGTTGACGAGGTAAAGGAGAGTATAAAAGATAATGAACTGGACCTGGAAAAATTGCTTGAAGCTGAGGAAAAAGGAAAAGATAGGAAAACCTTGAAACAGTTTATCAATAGACGTATGGACAGTTCAGAAGAAGTAGAAGACAACTCAGTTGATTACAGCGAGTTTGTAGATGGTAATGTCGGCGAGGTAAAGGATCGTATACGTGAAGAGGAAAATCTTGATTTGAAGGCCTTACTTGATGCTGAAGAAAATGGTAAGGATAGAAAAACCTTGAAACAGTTTATCGAGAGGAGGATGGATGATGCCTGAAGACGATGAGGAAGAGCTTCTGGATGAAGAGGAGCTTGAGGAGATTCAGGAGAAGGTTGAGGAAGGTAATGAAGGCGAGATATTTGGAAGTGGGGGCGGAGGCTTCGACCCTTCAGAAGAGGAAAATAGCGAGGATGAGGAAGACGAAGATGAACCTGTTTCTGAGGAAGAAAACGAAGAAGAGGAAGGAAATGAGGAAAGCTCATTGATTGAATCAGGTACCATGGAAGAGATGGCCGAAGAAGAGGAAGGGGATGAGGAAAGCTCATTGATTGAATCAGGTACCATGGAAGAGATGGCCGAAGAAGAGGAAGAAAACGAAGAAGGTAAGGAAGAAGGTGAAGATGAGGAAAATGTTTCTGAAGAAAGTCCTAAGGAGTCAGAAGATGAGGAAGATGTTAATCTTATTGAGGGAGAAGGCCTTGAAGAGGAAGAAGACGAGGAAGAAGATGAAGAGAAACGTGGTGTTATAAAATCTAAGGATTCTGAGGAAGAGATTGAGGAAGAAGACTATGAGGAGATTGAGTATGGAGATACGTATTTAGATGAGGTCCAGCAGAGTTACAAGGTTGAGGCAGATCAGGTCCCTGCTAAAATTGTTATAGGGGATAAAGATGATGAATACGTTCCTATTTACTTTATTAACAGGCCTGAAGTAAGTATAGGTACTGAGGCCTTTGTTGACAGTGTTAGGCAGCGTGTTATTGAGAATGTTGAGTTGACTAGAGATGAGTTTACTGATGCTGATGAGATTGAGAAGGTTAAGAGGAAGTTCAGTAAAGAGGTTCGTAAGCAGTTGGATGAGCTTTTACCTGATTCTGATGCCCGGGCTAAGGAGATTCTTGTAGGGAATTTGATACATGATATGGTGGGTCTTGGAGATATTGAGATTTTGCTGGCTGATCCTCGTTTGGAGGAGCTGGTTATTAACAGTGCGGATGAGCCGACATGGGTTTACCATCAGGAGCATGGCTGGCTTAAGTCAAACCTAACGTTTGAGGATGAAGAGGAGATCTACAATTATTCCTCTGATATTGCGAGACGTGTTGGAAAAAATATTTCATCACTCGACCCTCTTCTCGATGCACACCTGCCGACCGGAGACCGTGTTAACTCCACTATACAACCTATCTCCACACAGGGAAATACTATAACTATCCGTAAGTTTGCGAGAGATCCGTGGACGATAATAGACTTTATAAAAAATGGTACAATCAGCAGAGAAGTCGCTGCGTTCCTATGGCTCTGTCTGCAGTACGAACTATCCGTCCTCGTGTCCGGCGGTACGGGGGCAGGAAAAACAAGCCTCCTGAACGTTTTGATGCCTTTTATACCGCCAAGTCAGAGGATTATATCCATTGAGGACACGAGAGAAGTTCAGCTCCCGGAGTTCCTTCACTGGGTGCCATTGACTACGAGAGAGGCGAACCCTGAAGGAAAGGGAGAGATCTCGATGCTTGACCTGCTTGTCAACTCGCTCCGTATGAGGCCTGACCGCATACTGGTCGGAGAGATCAGGAAGAAGCGTCAGGCAGAAGTCCTGTTCGAGGCTATGCACACAGGACACTCCGTATACTCCACGCTGCACGCAGACACAGCAGAGCAGACCGTCCAAAGACTTTTGAACCCTCCGATCGACGTAGCGGAGCAAATGGTGAAGTCGGTCGACGTCAATGTGGTCATGTTCCGTGAGCGCAGGAGGAACTTCAGACGTGTGTTCCAGGTCGCAGAGGTCTCCAAGTCCGGTTACAAACGTGGGGGAGAAACCCAGCTCGGTGCAAACGTCATTTACGCCTGGGACTCAGAAGAAGACGAGATCAAAAAGGAGAGAGAGTCAAGCGAGATCGTGGAAAAACTGAAACTCCACACAGGCATGACAAGAGGAGAAATATTTGAGAATGTCCATGAAAAAGAAGAAGTCCTCCAATGGCTGATCGACCACGATGTAACGGATGTAGACGATGTAGGAAAAATAATCGCCCAATACTACAGCGATGAAGAAAAAGTCAAGAAAATGGCGGATAACGATGAAGACCCACAAGACATCGTCAAACAATACGAATAAGGCCTTCCTCAACCTTCTTCTGACGAACTTGCATCCCGTTTTATTCCAATATACAATAGTTTAAAAGATTCGCCTGACACCCCGAAAGATATGCCAAGTTACAAGCTGAAAGGAGAGGTAGAGCAAGGCCTTGAAAAACAACCTTTTGAAAGAGAGATCGAGGCAGAGTCCGAAAAACATGCTAAAGACAAGCTTTATTCACAGCTCACCGGCGAACACTCAATAAACAGGACTAAAATAAGTCTAGATGAAGTAGAGGAACAGTAGGTGTTTATAAAATGCCTCAAGACCAGCAGAAGATGCAGCAGTACCAGCAAATCCAGCAGCAAATCCAGCAGATTCAGGAATATGTAGAACAGGTAGAGCAAAGCGTGGAAAAAGTAGATGAGACCAGTGAAGCAGTAGAAGACCTTGCAGATGTTGAGGAAGGAGAAGAAATCCTCGCACCTGTCGGAGCAGGAACATATGCAGTTGCAGAGATCAAGGAAACGGATAAACTGGTGACAAATATTGGTGGAGAGAATTTTGAGAAACGAGGTACTGAAGAAACTACAGAGATTCTTACAAGACAGAAAGAAGAGCTTCAGGCAACAAAAGAAGAACTTCAAAGCCAGTTGCAAGACCTTCAGGAACAGATGCAGGGGCTTCAGCAAGAGCTACAGCAACAGGCCCAGCAACAGGAAGAGTAAAAAGAAAGGCCTTATAAGACAAGGATAGGTGAAGGCTGACTTGCTTGAAAAATTCAGGGAATCTGTAAAGGACTTCTCAGATGATGTAAAGTCAGCTGTAGCTAACAAGGAACTTGATGAAGCGTCCTTAAACCCTCTTCTGGAGGATTTACGGCTTAAACTTTTGAAGAATAATGTTTCACTGGCTGCAGCGGAGGCTATCGAGGAAGAGCTGCGTGAAACGCTTCTAGGTGAAGAAGTACGGAGAGGGAAGGCTGAGCAGAAGATTGAAGAGGCCTTGAAGGAAGTACTGAATGAGCTTCTTGACGACAGTTTCAGCCTTGCAAAGGCCTTGGATCAAGCTGATCAGCCTCCTGTAGTCTTTTTAATGGGGTTTAATGGTTCAGGTAAGACTACTACTGCTGGAAAGCTTGGAAAGTTTTTGAAGGATTCTGGTGAGGATGTTGTTCTTGGTGCGGGGGATACTTTCCGTGCTGCGTCGATTGAGCAGCTTGAGGAGCACGGTGAGAACATAGGTGCTAAAGTTATCAGCCATGAGTACGAGTCTGATCCTGCGGCGGTGGCTTATGATGCTGTTGAGCATGCGGAGAACGAAGATAAGATAGCTTTGATTGATACTGCCGGTAGAAGCCATGCAGATCAGAACTTGATGAATGAGCTGGAGAAAATGGTTAGGGTAAATGAACCGGATATCTCATTTCTTGTGGTTGATGCACTGGCAGGTAACGATGTGATTGAGCAGGCAGAGGCCTACAAAGACATGTTTGACGCAGTAATCGTCACGAAAATGGATGTGGATGAAAACGGAGGGGCAATAATCTCAATAAGCTATGAGTCAGGTAAACCTGTCGCATATCTTGGAACCGGACAGGACTACAGCGATCTAGAACCGTTTGACAAGGAAGAGTTTATAGAAGAAATCCTGGACTAAAACCTTATTTTTAGAAGAGAAAAAATATTTAGCTGTAGGCCTTGTTTTCATCGAGGCGTTGCTGCATTGATTCTTCAAGTTTTCTAAGCTTGGATTTCAAGGGCTGGATGTCATTGTCAAACCCATCCATTTTGATCTTGTTTTCAGATGAATCTTTCTGAACCCTTTGCTTTCTCATTGTTGAAAGAAGATGGTTGACTTCTGCTACAAGCTGCTCGTACTCCTTCATCTGAGCCTCTATATACGATATTTCCTGACCCAGTTCTTCTCTGAGTTCATCTGTTACCTCATCCTTCAACTCTTCCTTCAACTGCTCTTTTTCGAGGCCTAAAGCGCTGCGGACAGTGCCGTAGAATTTCTCCATACCCATTTTTTACCTACCTGTATTCACCTATTCATACTAAAAAGCTTATAAGGTTTTTCTTTCAAGGCCTTCATCAGTTTCCTCCCTCATGGATTCTGGCACCACCACTCCTTTTTCTGTAGACTGACCTTCCTGGTAGAAACGGGCTGTGACTGCGCCGAGAACAGCGTCAAACTCTTCAGCACTTCCTATACTCTCTGTTTCAACTCCCAGAGATTCAAGCGCCTGATCTCCATCTATAGCCAGTTCTTTCGCTGTTATCTGCGGTTCAAACCTGATAAAATCTGGTTGAAGGCCTTTACTGTGCTGTAAATGTTTTTCCAAGGCTTTTAGTCTTTCAACTGTTTTCTCTTGATGCGAGTTAGGTGTGAATACGTGTCCTTCTTCCCTCAGTTCCTCCTCTTCCTCTGTGTACTCTTCAGGGCCTTGTTTCATCCCTACGTCTACTGCTATTACTTCAGGACTGTGCTTGCCTATCTCTTCAACGAGATCCTGGTTAGTTGACACAGAGCTGATAACTGTTTCCTCGTCTTTTAGAAACGCTATTTTGGATTCTTCTTCAATAGTTTTCTTCAGTATAAGGCCTGCTATCATTTTTAAGCTCCACCTTCTGTTTTTTCTCGAATTCTTTAAGTGAGTGGTTTTCCGATGCTGCTTTGTAAATTTCTCTTTCTTCTACCAGTCTTTGTACACTGGTTAAGAAGTCATGAAGTGCTTTGTTGTATTCCTGAGGTTTTTCATAGAATGAGAAGCTTCCTGAGTCCAGTATACTTACCTTAGCTCCTTCAAGGTTTTTTGCCACTTCTCTGTCTGAGAAAATGTCGTTTTCCGCATGCACAATCATTGACTGCTTCACAGGCTTTCTCAAAGAATGTTTTTCAACAAAGCTACGGAAGTCATCATAGCTTACAAGCTCCAAGTCATCTACAAACCCTTTAACAACGCTGTAATCCGTTAACTCGCTGAACATAAACTTTTTCAAGAGCTTTGGCTTCCAGCATCCGATCTTCGCTGTAACTCGGAACAGTTCTCTCGGAATAGATTTGTACTCCTGATCCACACCTGTTAAAACCGTAGCCGATACATCCTCCCTTTTCTCAAACCTTTGAACCAGTGTATTCGCAGGTCCTTGCCCGATCAAAACCGCATTCCTTATACTGTCCTGGGAAAGAACTGCCTCCAAGGCCTTCTCCTGGCCTTCAAAACCTCTTTTACTGACTGTGGGATTATATGTAACGGTGTGGAATTTACGTGAAAAGTATTTTACCTGGTGCCTCCATACACTAGGCCCTAAGATTCCCGGAACAAATACAAGTTGCAGCGATGAATCAACAGTTGAATCATACAGGTGAAGATTCTGATTTCCTACTCTTCTAAGAGAAAAATCCATCGCAATTTCGAAAGGACCTGAAAACCTTTTATCCCTTTAACCACTCAAAAAGCTTTACACAAACGCATGGCCTCTCAAAAGACATTGTTGCTGGCAGGTCTGGGAGCAATAGCAGGGTACACAGCCTTCAAGGCCTCACAGGTTTCAAGCATTACATCAGCTCTAGCAGTGCTTTTCATAGCAGGCTGGTTTCTTTACGGCTTCAAAGGCCTTGGAAGCGCCTGGAACCTTATAGGATTATTTAAAAACCCTTTTATGGCTGCTATACTTGTAGCAGGCCTGGGATTCAGTTACTGGACGTTGAAAGGCAATTCTTTCGCTGATTCAGGTCTTTTCTCTCTTGGAATGCTTTTTATTGGAGCAGCTTTTGGGATGCTGGCCTACGTTTTCTGGAATATCGGCAGCTGAATCATGATTTTTAACGGTTCAAGCCAAAACCTGAGGTATGTTTGACAAAATCAAGGAGTCTGTACAGAAATTTTCATCTCGCGGCGTAGCAGATAAAGAAGCTGTCGAGGAATTAGTCAAAGATATTCAGAGAGATTTGATCAAGGCGGATGTAGATGTAGGCCTTGTATCCGACCTCAGCGACGAGATCAGGGAAGAAGCGTTGCAGGACGAGATCCCTTCAGGCCTTACAAGAAAGGAGCATGTGCTTGAAATAGTTTACAACAAGCTTGAGGATTTGCTAGGTGATGAGGCAGAAGTCGAGATAGAGGCTCAAGATGTTCTTCTCTGCGGACTGTACGGAGCAGGAAAGACTACAACGGCCGGAAAGCTTGCTGATTTCTACAGGAAGCGAGGCCTGAAAGTAGGTGTTATCGCAGCAGATACCGACAGACCTGCAGCTTATGAACAGCTTCAGCAGGTGGCTGAAGACGCGGAAGCCAGTTTCTACGGAGAGAAAGGTGCGGAGGATCCTGTAGAAGTTGTCAGGAACGGTATGAAGGCCTTGAGCGATGTGGATGTCAGGATTGTTGACTCTGCTGGCCGTAACTCTTTGAACAGTGATTTGAAGCAGGAGTTGGCGGAGATCGCTGATGTGATGGATCCTAATAGGAAGTACTTAGTTATTCCTGCGGATATTGGCCAGAGTGCGAGGGATCAGGCCTTGAGCTTCGACGATGCCGTAGGTCTTAACGGTGTTATCGTTACGAAGATGGATTCCTCCGCTAAAGGAGGAGGCGCGCTTGTTGCCTGTGAGCATTCCGGTGCCGAGGTTAAGTTTATCGGTACAGGTGAGGAGCTCGGCGATCTCGAAGTGTACGATCCCGTAGACTTTGTTTCGGATATGATCGGTCAGCCTGATCTTGAGTCGCTGCTTGAGAAGATTGAGGAGATGGATACTGATCCTGAGCAGCTTCTGGAAGGAGAGTTTACACTTGAGGATTTCAGGCAGCAGATGGAGCAGGTTACAGGCTCGGGTATGATGGATGAGCTTTTCGAACAACTACCTTTCTCGTCAAACAAGATACCTGACAACGTTTCGAACATGACCCAGGAGAAGATAAGTGCTTACCAGGTAATAATGGATTCAATGACTCCTCAAGAGAAAAATGACCCGGATATAATCAAGAAAAGCAGGGTTGAAAGAATAGCAAACGGTTCAGGAAGATCAAAGGGAGAAGTAAGAGAACTGCTTAAACACTACCGGCAGACCAAAAACATGGTTGACAAGTTCGACAAAGGATCAATGAAAAGAGGCGGAGGAATGCAGGAAATGATGCAAAACCTGGGTCTCTAAAAAATTCTTTTTTCAAGTCTTGAAACTGAAATCACTGAACCTTTCACTTACTTCAACAATATCTTCTTCATCATAAAGACTTTCAGAACCAAGACTTTTCCTGAAACGTGTCTCCCAGCGTTGAACCTCTTCATCAACATCTTTGTTAACTCCAGAAATCGTGGAATAAACCAGGCCGCTTGAAGTCTGCAAACTGTCAATAAGGCCTCCCCACCGGGAAGGAACATTCAAATCAACGTCATAGACAACTTTCGATACTCCAGCAGCTACTACAAGCATCTTCTGAAAAAGTTTTCCACGGTATTCTCGAAGCATTGGAGGTAAGGCCTCACCGATAGTCCCTCCAACCCTTTCAACCCCTTGAACCAGTAAATTGGTTGCCTTTAATTTAAAGCTGTTGACTGAGGGTTTGATGTTCGGCATTTGCTGTATCAAGGTGCAGAGGCCTTAGACTTTTTTAAGGATGGCATGTGTTGAAGACTTGTTTATGATTGCTGTATTATCTGACTCTCACATCCCGCGGCGTGCAGAGGATATCCCTGAGGCCTTTAAACAGGTTTTGGAAAATGCTGAAACCATTGTCCACTGCGGAGACTTTGTCTCAAAAAATTTCAAGCAAGAGTTAGAAGAGTTTGGTGATCTAGTCGCTGCTAAAGGGAACTGCGATGTTTTCGATCTTCCGCCGAGCCAGACCTTTTCCAGGAAAGGCCTGGAGTTCGGTGTCTACCACGGTGCAGGAATTACTCCTAGAGGCCACCATCCTACCCTGGTAAAGACTGCGGAAACCATTTCCTGCCAAGTACTGTTCCACGGCCATTCTCACAGGGCAGAAGCTGTGAAAACAGAGGGAAAAATACTTGTCAACCCTGGTAGCTGCACCGGAGTATCAGGAGGGACTTCAAACCCTGATAAACCTTCAATGGCTAGAGTAGAGATCAGGGAAGAAGACCCGGAAGTAGAGATAGTAGATAACCGGTTGGAGACAATGGTTGAGAAAAACTTCTCCATGAAGGATTGAAGGCCTTACAGGGGTTAGAGCCGGGAGGAGGCCGGTTTTCTGAACTTTCTGTATTGGTTTAAAAGTCTTGTTCTGGATTTGGGTAT
>JBDGSI010000047.1:0-22191 GCA_042217615.1 Candidatus Nanohalobium sp. | reverse complement strand
ACACTCTCTTTTTGTCCGTTTCCTCATACTTTATGAAACCGTCTCCAAGATAGAATCCAAGCAACCACATTAAGTCCTCAGATGTTTGGGAAGGAATCTCCACGTCTTTACACCTTTCAGGATTCTCAACTTCAGGCTCCTCAAAACTGTAATCCTCACCATCTCCTTTTAGGCCTTTAGAAACTGCCACATAGTCTCCTTCATTTAATTCTCCTAGAGACCTCCATTCTGTAAACCATGTCTTCCGTTCATTTCCCTCTTTAACCTCGCTGTCAAGAACCAAGAAAGGGTGATTGTCGGAAGCAGTAACTTTTCGACCACCTTTAACCTTCATCTCAAATGTCTCCTTGAATCCACTATCCTTCTTCGCAATAATTTCTCTCCGCTCCATTTCTTTGGATTCAGGATCAATAGCGAAAACTTCCGAACCAGGGCCGATTTCTTCAATTTCCACAGGTCCTTCCGGATTAGTGAAAACTTTAGCATCACCAGCAAGGCACTCGTACTGGGCTCCAGCTCCCGCCAATGCTTCTTTTTCGGCTTCAGGAATCCCTAGCTTGTCGAACGTATCCTTGATCTCCTCCGGTACTTCCTCCCAGGAATCCGACTGTTCGCCTTCCGCCACCATGAACGGCGTGATCTCGTCAAAGTCCAGCTCTGAGAGATCCGGCCCCCAGTCAGGCATAGGTCTCTGTCTGAAATGTCTGTAAGCCTGTAAACGTTTCTCAAGCATCCATTCCGGCTCATCTTTCTCCCTGGAGATTGTTCTCACTACTTCCTCTGAAAGGCCTTTACCTGTGTCTACCTTGATTTCCGCGTCCGTTCTGTGATCGAATCTTTCCCGGTTTTTCTGGACTTCCTGAACCATGGTTCTAGTAATTTTTTCTAATTCTTTTTTATCTGTGGCTTTCTTTGATTTTACTTGAGGAGTAGTCTTTAAGGCCTGATATACGTTTTATCTGTACTTTATGGCCTGTTGCGTCTTCTGCTGTTTTTTTAACTTGTTTTTTATCGTGTTCTTGGTCGTGACCTAGTGTTATTATGTCTGGATCGGTTTTGCTGACTGTTTTATAAATGTTTTCTTTGCTTCCTAGTTTGGCTTTGTCTACTGGTTTTAAGGCCTGGACTATCTGTCTTCTTTCTTCTTCTGTGAAGTATGTTTCTCTTTCTAGGCGTTGGTCTCTGGCAATGATCACTGTAAGTTTATCACCGAGTTCGGCGGATTTTTCCAGGTAGTGGATGTGTCCTGGGTGGATGATGTCAAAGACTCCCTGAGCCATGACTTTGTCCATATAACTTTCTTCAGTCATCCAGTCTCAAAAAGGCCTGTGAACGGGTTCGGTGTTACCGGGAAAAAGATTGGGCGGTAAATACTGTTTTAGGGGATGAGTGTTCAGAAAGAATGTCCTGATGTATGTAGCCAGGATTTCTCTGAGATGAGGGAGCAAGTGAATACTTTAGTTGGAAACTATTTTGAAGGCCTTTCACCGGATAGGGATGGAGCTGGAGGGTATGTTTACAGGGAGGAGGGTCAAAGGGTTTTCCGTTTTGATTTAATAGGTACTGTAAACTCTGATCCTGATATACTGGGGCAAGGTTACAGGGCTGCTGCTTTCCAGGTATTTGATGAGGCCTTAGATAGAGAGATAAGGAAGATTCTTGAAGGTGTTTTTGAAGAAGTTGACTGTTTTGAAAGTGTTGAGAAGACTTGTTATAATGGTTACAAGGTTTACGAGGCTGAATTTGGGTTATAGAGGGTGTAGTCAGGTTTTCTGGTTTTGAAAGAATTCTTCTATCTCTTTCCAGGGTGCACGTGATTCTTTAAGATTGATGTCCGGCGGGAAAACTTTTCTGTAGTTGCTCCAGGAGTATCTTTTATCCATGTAAACTATAACGCCTTTATCGTTTTTTGAACGGATACAGCGGCCTGCTGCCTGGATTGCACGGTTCATTGCGGGGAAGCTGTAGCCGTAATCCCATCCCCGGTCGAATTTTGCGTCTAGAAAGTCTATTAAGGCCTTGGTTTCCAGGTCTGGTCTTTGAAGAGGCAGCCCTACTATGAAAACTGCTTTCAGTTTTTCTCCGGGGTAGTCTATTCCTTCTCCGAAGCTTCCGGCTGCTACTCCCAGTAGAACAGAGTTTCCTCTCTCAGCTGTTTTTGCAAACCTGTCTAGAACTTCTTGTTTTTCTTCTTTTCCCAGGCTCCGGTCCTCTGTGAATATTTCTCGGTCTGTATGTTTTTTGAGTTCGTCTTTGATTTGGTACATGAACTGGTAGCTTGGGAAAAAGACGGCACAGTTTCCCTCTACTGCTTCGAAGCTTTTGGCAAGGTACCAGGCATATTTCTGCTTCATAGACTCGTCTCTTTCCTCGTACTTAGTCGTAACTGTGGGTATGACCAGTTCCATTTTGTTCTCGCTGGGAAAAGGAGATTCAAACTCTAAAGTACGGTTAGCGGCCTCGTTAATCCCGAGAAGATCCACATACATGGAAGGAGGTGTCAAGGTTCCTGACATCAGGACGGAGGCCTTAGAGCTGTTCAAAGGTTTTTCGGTTGAGATCTGAGGGTCAAGACAGGAATACTTGATTTCAATCCTTCTGCCGCCCGAATCATCGAATGCTCTCCGTATACAACGTACAAATCCTTTATCTCGTCCTTTCCAGGCCTCAAGAAACTCTGCAATACCAGAGCAGTAACTCTGCTCTTTCTCCTCATGCACCTCCTCTGCCGCAGCCTCCAGGTCAACTATTAACTCCTCAAAACTGTAAAAACTGTCTACAGGCTGTTTTAAGGCCTTTTTATCTATTTCTTCTTCGTGAGTCTCCTGTCCCAGTTCTTCCTGTGCCAGTCTCTGCACCTCTTTTTTCAACTGCTCCAGGTTTTCCTGTTCCTGATAGAATCCGAATTTCTCAGTCTCCGTTATAGCTCTGTCGATGTTGGGAATAGAAAGCTTCTCCGTGAAAAGGCTTCTCGTCCTAGAGGAAAGGTTGTGGGCCTCGTCTACAATTATTGCAGAGTCCTCAAGCTCTATACCGGCTTTTTCAAATACTATGTCTCTCACGGCAGGATGAAATATATGGAAATAATCTGCAACAATTAGATCAGCATCCTCAGCCATGTGAAGCGATACCTGATAAGGACATACTTTTTTACATCTTTTCCTGACTTCTTCAGCAGTTAAGGCCTTGCTTCTGAGCTCTCTTATCTTTCTCTTCGCCTTACCTGATAGTTCATGGTTGTCTGTAAATGTGTTATCGTGTCGGGGACAGTCGGGGCCTTGTCCTCCTCTTGCAGCGGCATCGGCCTCGCAGAGGTGGTCTCTTCCTATAAGGTCTACCGTGTTTACTTTCACGTTTTTCTCTTCACTGATTTTTTCAGCGGTTTCCAAAGCTATCTTGTGCTGGCTATGCCGGGGGGTTAAGAAGAAGACTTTTTCATCGCTCTCCAGAGTCTCTTCAAGCAGAGGAGTTATCGAGGCAGCGGTTTTTCCAAGGCCTGTAGGGGCATGAACAATCAGGCTGCCGTTTCTCTTAAAAGCAGATCTAACTTCCTCCATCATTTCTCCTTGCTTCTCACGTTTCTCAGGAAAAGGAAACAAATCCATTATCTAGGAAAGAAGGAGGAACTCATAAAAAAAGTCTCTAAAAGGCCTTCTTTTTCACCAAAACAGTATAAAAGTCGTCTACGGTAAACTTTATTGTATGAGCTGGTACGCTGTAGAGAATATTGATAAGGCCTTGGAAAAGTCAAAGGAGATGCTCTTCCCTTTTAACTGGAAAACCTGGACCAAGTTTGCTGTAATAGCGCTTTTAGCTGGAGGCATAGGAATGCCTAACATGCCTGGAGGATCCTTCCCTGCCAATACAGGTACTCAAGCCGGTCAGGCAACACAGTTCAGCAGTATGACTGGCATGGCCTCAGAGGCCTCTGCAATGGTCTTCAGTGCTTTAGGAGCGGTCTTAACTCTGGCTTTACTGTCTGTAATAGGGTTATTTTTGTATCTGAGCAGTGTCTTCACCTTTATATTCTACCAATCTGTTCTGGAGGGAGAGCCAAGGATAGTTCAAGGTTTCAAGGATAACATGGGGAACGGCCTTCGCTACCTCGGTTTCCAGATCGGCTGGATAATACTCCTGTTTGCTATGATTGCTTTAGTCGTAGGAGGGTTTACTGTACATGCTGTTGTAGGGGCAATTGCCTTGTTAGCATTTATTCCCGGGGTATTAGCCTGGGTGTTTTTGAGGGCGTTTGTACACGATTTTGTGCTTCTGAAAATGATTGAGTCCGGTGAATCCTTGGTTTCCTCGTTGAAAACGGTTTGGCCGGACTTCAAGAAGGAATGGAAGCAGGTAGGGCTGTTTTATCTCCTTAAAATCTTTCTTGGAATAGTTATAGGTATTTCAAAGCTCATGCTGATGGTTGCGCTGTTCCTAGTTCTTTTAGTACCGTTTGGAATCCTTGCTCTAATCGGTTCAATGATCCATTCCGTGGTACTGGGTTTGGTAGTGGTTGCAGGAGTAATCTGCTTCTTTATAGGCCTTGTGTACCTGAACGTACCCTTCGCTGTCTACATGTACAGCTACATAACGGTGAACTACCAAGATATCATGTCTTAGAAGTCGGAGAGGGAGGCCTGGCGGCCTCCTATCATCTTTGACTTCTCCCTGATTCTGTGGTAAAGAAACTTGAAACGCGTCCCTATCTCCTCTTTAACTTCTTTGAAGGAGTCCAGTTCCTTTCCGTTGTCAAAGCTGTTTCTAACTGTTTCCCTAATCACCCATACGCCTAGAGGAGCCCAGTATTCAGGAGTGACATCTCTAAGGATTAAGGCCTTGGATTGACGTCTCTCTTTTTTCAAGTGTTCAAGTACTCCTAGTCTGGCGGCGTAGAATGCTCCTGCTGTCTCCTCAGCGTATTCTGTCCTGCCGCTGTAAGGTTCATGGTTCTGGGCTATATACGTGTTTTCTGCGGCGTTCGGAAGGTTTCCAGAGGAAACACTTCCATGAGCATCCGACCTCGTAGAGGTCGATGCGTTCCAGACGCTTCCAGGCCTTTTCATTTCCAGGAGTTCGTACTCCCATTTACCCGGGACCAGGAAGATGTGGAAATAGTTGCCTGCGTAACTGTTTCTGTAGTATTTTACGGTACCTAGCTCTTGGAAATCTTTAACCTGTTCCCGGATCTTGCTTGAGATTATGTCATCCGTCGCTGTAATACCCCAGCGCGTGGGAACAAGCTCCCGGTTCTCCTCCTCTCCCAGCATACCGGCTGTAAATGACTGCTGTATCTGGTATTTATCAACTCCTTTCTGACGCAGCTCCTCTATAGCGGTCTCAGCCTTCGCATCTGTATCGTAGAACATGTCCTCAATCTTCCTCTCTACAGAAGGGTTCTCAGTTAACTCAAATCTTTCAACGCTGCCGGAAGCAGATACAGGCTTCACCCTGCCCCCTGAAATACTGCTTGAAGGCCTTTTATCCAGCTCTACTTCTATGTTAACAGGTTTCCGAGCCATAGCTACCTCTCTGGTGTTTTGTGTGAACCGGCCTGGCTTTGAAACTTTCTGCCTTTCCTTGGAGTTGACGAGAGATGTCCTCAACGATGCTACTTTTTCTATACTGTAATTTTCCTTGTACCAGTCTTTTGGAGAATCCATCAGCTCGCTGCTACCGAGATGCTGCTGTGGAGATAGGACTCCGGTGTTGACTTTGGGGTAACTGTGGCTTCCAATGAAAATGCTTGGAGAAGTTCCCTGAAAGGCCTTTTTCCTGTCCTGTGAGGGCATAACTCTTTCAAGCTTTCTTCTGGCCTCCTCTTCACTGATTCCTTTTGCAAGTTTTCCGTACCCCATAATGTTACTTTGTCGCCAATTTTTGAATACTGCACCGAAAAACTTGTAGTGTTATTACCAAAAAGTTATAAAAGTTGAGTTGTGTTTTTTTGCCTGTGGGAGATAGAGCTGAGAAAATCAGAGGTGAAAAAGAGCGGCTTGAGGATTTCTTTGGTATAGAAGTTGATATGCCCGAGCTAGAGAGGACTCATGGAGTCCCTGAGCTGAGGGGTGAAGAATACGATACTTTGAGACACAATTCTGTCGCGCCAGGCATGGCTGTCCACGAAATGAGGCATAAAGTCCACAGGGACGTTATAGAAGGAGTTGTCTCAAGACAGGAAGAGAAGGTACAAAACTACTTTGAAGGGGAGCTTGAAGGCCTTGGTGTGCCTTCAGAGTGCAAAGGGGTCCCCACGGGGTACTACTCTCTAAAGATGAAGCTAGGAGGAGAGAAGGTTGCTCATATCTCCCCAGAGGCCTCTCAAGACAGTTCTATCGATGAAGTCTACCAGACATTGGAGGGAAGGAACAGTGGTGATCTGACAGATCTTATCTTCGCAAAAAACGCGAACACCGACATCCAGGCTGAAGTATTCGCAGAAAACTCAGGAAAAGGAATAACAGCTATGTCCTCAGTGGCCTCATTACTTAATGGATTAACTGCAGGAGCAGGTCTCTACGGCCTGGCCGCAGCAGCCTCAGGAACGCCGGAAACAGCAGGTATAGCAGTATTGACAGCAGGAGCGGCCTACTCCGCAGGCATCTTCGGTAAAGATGCCTATTATGTCGCAAGTTCTGAAGGCCTCACAGAACAGAACCTTGAAGGGTTAAGTAAGGAGGATAGAAGAAGAGCTATGCTCTACAATAGCCAGGTTGAAGAAGATATATCTCAGTTCCTAGAAACTCTGGATTCCTACGGCATTGAAGGCTGAAAAAGGCCTTGATTTTAAAGCTTCCAGTGAGGGTCTTTGCTGTCTTTAATATCTATTATTGTGTCTAGAACGTCTTTTTCTCCCTGTGTTAGGAGGTCTTTGAGTTCCTGGAGTTGGCGGTATTCTTTGCCTGTTATGTTTACGTAGAGTATGTCTCCTTCTTCGAAGTCTCGGCCTACTGTGGCGTTTGATATTGATACTGCTACTTGATCTCCTTTCTCTGCTTTTTCGACTTTTTCGTTTTGTTCTTGTATGCTTTTGACGTTGCCTACTGGGTCTCCATCTTCTGTCATTAGGCTTCCGCCGTTTAATACTCCGTCTTGTATCTTAACTCCTACTACTGCGGGGTTGGAGGACCTGAAAACATGGTTATGTAGAACTTCGATTTTTGCAGGCCTTGAGACTGCTGTGAGCGCTTTCTGTCTCTGTTTTCTTTTGAGTTCTTCTTTCCAGTCTTGGTAATTTTCGATTATTTTGTAGACTATATCGCTTTGGAAGATGTTTATGTCTTTGTCTTGAGCTGTTCTTTCGCCTTGTTCTGTTATTCCTGTGTTGAAGGCTAGGATAGCTTTTTCTTCCGGTTCCTCGTTTTCAACTTCTATAACATCTGATTTCTTTACCGGTCCTACCTCTGCTTTTTGAACTTCCAGTTCAAGGTCTTCAAGTTCTCTCATAACGGCTTCCAGGCTTCCAAGAGAATCTGCTTTTACTACAGCGCCTTTTTTACTTGTATCAAATCTTCCTAATTCAAGCTCCTCTTCCACTTCTTTCTTTGCTTGTTCAAGGCCTTCTTTTCCTGTTGTTCTGATAGGTGCTCCGGATATTACTCCTTCTAAATCTTTCCCCGATATTTTTACTCCTGATGCAGGAAGTACTTCATCTACTTCCTGGTATTCTTTATCTACACGTATTTCCTGAAGTGGTTGCGGCTCCAGAACTGCTCTTATCTCTGTCTCTTTTACTCCTTCTGCTGTACCGTATACTAGAAGGTCTTCTTTGCTTATTGTACCGTCGTAGTGGATTACATCTATTGTTGTGCCTAGGCCTTTTTCCTGTGATACTTCGAGAACGGTTCCTTTTCCTGTTCCTTTGTTTACTTCTAGTTCGTCTGCTAAGTAGTTCTGGCTTAGGCCTGTGACCACCATTACTAGTTCAGGTATTCCTACTCCGGTTTCTGCTGATGTTGGTATGATGGCAGCTTTTTTCTGAAAGTTGTCGACCCTGTCGAATCTGTCGGCCATCATGCCGTATTCGTCGAGGTCTCCCATTAGTTCGTAGATTTTTTCGTCTATTTTCTGGATTACTTTTTCTGACTGTTTCTGTTTGGCTTCGGTGAAAGTGTTCCCGTTTTCTTTCCATCCTGGGATCTTATCTATCTTGTTTAATGCTATAACGAATGGTGTCTCGCTTTCACGCAGGATTTTGATTGCTTCCTCTGTTTGTGGCTGTACACCTTCCTCTACATCTACTACAAGAACCGCGATATCCGATATGCTTCCTCCCCGTTTTCTCAGAGATGAGAAAGCTGCGTGGCCAGGTGTATCAATGAATAGAAGACCTGGAATATCCAGATCTGTTTCTAGTTGCTGCAGAAGGCCTTCACAGAGTTCTCTGCAGGTGCTTAAAGGTATTTCTGTTGCCCCTATCATCTGTGTGATACCTCCGGATTCTCCTCCTACTATATCTGAGTCTCTTATGGCATCGAGCAGACTTGTTTTTCCGGAGTCAACGTGTCCTAAAACTGAGAGAATAGGCTGTCTGGCCATCTGGAAAAACTGGCACCTCTAAACATTTGTTCACCTAGAATTCTTAAAAACCGGTCTGGTAAAAAAAGATTTTTAGGAAAAAGTTTTTTGGAAAAAAGAGATGAAGAGATAGGAGAGGAAGGGCTTTTTATTCTTCCTTTTCCGGATAGTCGTGGCTTCGACCTTTCTCCCAGTTCTTCTCGCATTTGGAGCCGCAGAACCTTCTCTTGGCTCCGTTGTTAAGTATAAGGAGTTTGCCTTTTGTCTTGCTTATTTCCTGGCCGCAGTAGTCGCATTCTGCCATTTTATCTTCTCACCTTTTATCCTTCCATCTCTGTCTCTTTCAAATGCACAACGTCATCTTCCCTTACAGGGCCTCTGACATTTCTCACCAGGATTTTACCTTCTTCATCGCCTTCAATAACTCTGCATCGGACTTTCCTGACACTTCTGTGACCCTGGTCTCCGATGACTTCAATGATTTTAGCGGTTACCATTTGTTAAAGGCCTCCTCTTTACTCCTCTTCTTCTTTACCAAGGAGTTCGGCGGCTTTTTCTGCTACTTCCTCTACATCTTCGTCTGCGTTACCTGTTTTTGTAACTGCAACGGCTGCTGATTGAACCTGGATGCCTGCAGCGAGTCCGAGCTCTTCTTTATCAGGTACAAATGTGTAGGGAATATCTCTTTCCTCTGCAAGGCTTGGAATATGCATTACTATTTCTTCTGGGGAAACGTTGCTGGCTATTACAACAAGTTCGGCGTTGTTTCTTTCAATAGCCTTTGTTACTTCGTTTGTACCAATGACAACTTTTCCTGTATCTTCTGATTTTTCAACTGCATCGTAAGTCTTCTCGGCCAGCGAGTCGCTGGGCTCAAATTTTTCGTAGCTCATCTTGTATAACACCTTTCACAACCTTGGGTCATCAAGGCTTACACCTCAAACAGTTTGAAACTTTTTTATATGCCAAATCCGGGGAGAGGGGTTTTCAAAGAAAAAATCTCTCCTCGAGGGTAGAAAGGTTACTCTTGCTCAGGTTCGAACTCAGGAAGTTTCTCGTTTTCAATCCATTCAAGCTCTTCCTCAAGCTCACGCACAACCTTGTTCAAAAGATGTTTGCGCTCAGAGCTTTCAACGCTTAAGGCCTCTACACGTGAAATAAGTTCATCTTTCAAGGCCTGAACAGATTCTATATCTGAGTTAGAATCCTCAAACTCTGAAATATATTCGTGCAACTCTTTTCGCTCCACGTTTTGATCACTTCTTTAGTTGGATACTGTTTCTTCGAGCTGGTCTCTCCTGTTTTCAAATTCGTTTAGAATGCTTTGGGCTTCTTCCTCTGTAGTCCCGCTTTCCTGGCTTCTCTGCTCAAGTTCATCCATTACTGAACCCATTTCTCTTGAAAGATTTCTCATCTCTCTTACAAGATTTTCCACTTTTTCAAACTTATCTACTTCTAAGAAGAGAGAGCTTCCTTCTGCACTCATTTTAGAAAGTTTTTTCGTAGCCTGTGACTCATCTACATCAGTTCCCTCATAGCTTTCAGTGCTCCCCGTGTTTTCAACAGCTTCTATCTCTTTTTCTTTCTCATCCATCTGATGCTCTATCTCTTCCTTCAACTGCCTAAGGCTTTCATCAAGGCCTTGTCCCTGCTGCTCTGAACCCTGCTGCGCTGTTTCTTCCTGGTTCTGAACATTTTCCTGTATCTGCTGAGGCTGCTGCATGTTTTGAGCTGGTTGCTGTCCCCCGGTGTTCTGTGGTTCGGTAAAGTTATCCGCTTCCTGTGCTTCTTCCTGATTTAGAAAGCTTTGTTGACCAGAGTTATCTGCTCTGCCTGTATCTTCTTGAGAAGTCTGTCCCTCTCCGCTGACAAGGTCTTTGATTTCCTCCATGTTCTCCTGAAGATCCTTCTTATCGTCTTTACCGAGGTTAAACATTGTCCTGTAAACGTTTACCGGTCTGCCTGTGTTTAAATATACCGGTCTGCAGAAAAGTTACAAGCAAATATTGTAGGAAAAGTGAGGCCTGTTTGAAGGCCTTCCTAGTAAGGGAGGAAAAAGGGATTTATTCTTCTGCTTCTTCTCTCTCTTCTTCCGGAGTGAAGTCATCGAGTTCTTTATCGAGTTCTCCGCCTTTCTGTTCCTTGATCTGCTTGGCGATCAGGTACAGTACGGTTCCGAGAGAGTTCCCTCCTTTGTTGTTGGCGGGTACTGCAAGGTCTATATTTTCTAGACTGTTCTCTGAGTCTGATACCGCTACTACAGGGATCTTTGTATCTCTTGCCTCCTGTACTGCCTGTGAGTCAATTTCTGGGTCTGTGACCAGGATGATCTCCGGCTCCGTAAAGTTCTCTGACTGAGGATTTGTTAACGTACCGGGCATGAACCGGCCTTCAATTCTCTCCGTCCCAACTGCTTCAGAAAACTGTCTTACCGGTAGCCTAGCTTCCTCTTTTCTTCCTACTACAAGTATTTCTTCAGGACTGTAATCTGCAAGAAGCTTTGCTGCTTTCCTTATTCTCTCATCGGTTCTTTCAAGGTTCAAAACTGCTAACTGGTTCTTTTTTACGTGGAAAATGTATTCTTCCATGTCCTTGTGCTGTGCCTTGGTGCCGATGTGCACACCGTTGGCCAGGTACTGGTCACGGTCGATCAGCAAGTCTTCTTCATCGCTCATATACCGGTTCTTTAAGAACAAAAGTTAAATACGGCCCGACAAATGCAACCTCTGGAACAGTTTTTCCCTGAAGAAAGAGAAAGAAGAAAGGAAGAAAGAAGGCCTTCAGCCCTCTTCCAGCTCGCTGAAACCTGTATCTGACTCGTCTTTCAACCGGAAGAAGATCACGGCTCCTCCGATAACCCCGGTCAGCAACGGCACTGAAAAACGGAGGCCTTCACCTAGAGCGTTTTGAGGCGCGACCAGGTTTGTGATGAATCCTGCACCGATTACTGTCAGCATTCCTGCGCTGAAGTAGAGTAAGGCCTTTTTGTACAGCTTTTTCATGGATTGTTGATTTCAGGGTTTTCTATGTGGTCCCAGAGTCTTGTAAGCCTGTTGAGTTTGGCGATTCTGATGTCTGCGATCCCTGCTTTGAGGATTGGTGCTTCCCATTCAAGTGCTAGGTCGCTGATGCTTGAATCGCATGTTTCACCTGATCTGTGTGATACGACAGGTGTGTAACCGTTTTCCTGTGCGGCTTCGACTGTTTCCTTGGCGTCTGTAACTGTTCCGATCTGGTTAGGCTTGACGATCAGAGCGTTGCATGAGTCTTGCTCGATTCCTTTCTGAAGTCTTTCCTTGTCGGTTACGAAGAGGTCGTCTCCTACTATCATAACTTCAGGGTTTTTCTTTGTCAGTTTGGCATGCATTTTGAAGTCGTTCTCATCGAACGGGTCTTCAACGTAGACCAGGTTATATTCGTCAATAAGTTTCTGAACGAAGTCAAGCATGCCTTCAGAAGAGAATTTCTCTCTCATCGCTGAAAGATGGTACTCTCCATCCTCGTAGAACTCGCTTGCTGCTATGTCAAGGCCTAGTCTTGCACCGTGATCCTCTGCGACTTTCTGCAAGGCCTTAAGCGATTGTTCATCGTCCATGGTTGTGATTAGTGCTCCTTCATCGTTCATTCCCTGGACCTTGGATGCGTATCTTTCTTGGAAGTCCTGGTAAATGGCTGTATTGGTTGCAACTGCTTCCGGGAATGTTTCTGCGTTTACAGGCAGGATCAAGAATTCCTGGATGCTGGTGTTCCCTCCGTGTTCTCCTCCTCCGATTATATTGCTGAGAGGTAGAGGAAACTTGTTTGAGTGGTTGAATCCTGAGGCCTGTTTGAATGCAAAGCTGGAGGCGATCCCTGCTGCTCCTATACGTGAGAAATCTCCTGTCTCGTCAAGTTCTTTCAGTCTTTCATCAAACTCTTCCTGTGTCAGATCCTTGCCTTCCAGGTTCTGAAGCAGGTCTTCCGTATCTTCTAGGTGATCTGGTACAAAGCACTTGGCTTCGTGCTCTCCTGTTGATGCGCCGGAAGGTGCTTTACCGAAGCTGCCGTTGATTTCAGCTTCTACTGTAGGGTTTGTACGTGAGTCGATAATCTCTCTAAGCTGTAAAGAATCTATCTTCATACTTGTAAACTGTAACCTGTAGGAGAGAATTAAAGCCTTACCCTTCAAAGGCCTTCTCTACCTGAAGAACAGGAAGTAAATCAGTACAGCCACAAGCAAAGTAATGATCAGGCCTGTGTTCACCAGGCTTATCAGCAACTTATTGTTCTCTCTCCAGATCACGGCCCTATGCTTCAACTCTTTAACCTTCCCTGGCAACTCTCTCTTCTTCTCCAAGGCCTTCTGCTCCAGTATATCCAGTTTTGAAGGAGGTTCAGGTATCTCCCTGACTTCTTCCTGGTAGCATCTTGGACAGTTATCCGGGAGAGTATTTTCCTTCTCAAAGCTTTCCGAGTACCACTGGTAACCGCATCTCCTACATTCTACGTTTTGGTACTCCTTCATCGCCGATTCCTTGACCCTGGTTTCTCGCAATTTTCAACACAAGTTCAGAAAGCTCTTCAAGCTCCTGCTCCAACTCGCTTCGATCTGTTAAACGCTGTTCAAGCTCTTCCACACGTTCTTCCAAGTTATCCCTGCCTTTAATCTTTTTATCAAGCTCGTTAACTTTTTCACGTACCTCTGCAAAGTCAAGCTTTTTCTGATCTACATCATTTTCTTTCCGAAGCTCTTTGACTTCCTCCTCAAGGCCTTGAATATTGTTTCTCAGCTCCTGTATATCCTCTTCCGATACCTGTGGAGATTCTTCTACCTCTTCCTCAAGGCTTTCAAGACGGTGAGATGCTTTCTCTCCTTTCTCAGCCTTATCCTTAACAGGCTGAATCTTCTCCTCGGTAACCTCTTCTACCTTTTCTTCAAGGCCTTCTTCCCTATCTCTAAGGTTTTCCAAGGCCTTATCCACTTCCTCAATCTTATTCTCTAGTTTACTCCCTCTAGCCTTCTGATAAGTCTCTACTATACTTTTAATGCTTTCCTTATCGTTTAACTGGTCTTTAAGATCTTCTAACTTGTCTTTAACGTTTTTAACTTCTTTCTCGATTCTTTCCTCTTCGGCATCGGACTTGTTCTCCACCTCCTCAATATTTTCTTGAATCTCTTCAACCTTCTCTCTGTTCTCCTCTATACTCTCTAGCCGGTCTTCTCTTTCTTCTAACTGCTGTTTAAGGCCTTCAACTGTTTTCTCCAAGTCTTTAATGCTTTCACGTTCTTCTTCCAGTTCTTCCTCTGTTAGAAGGCCTTCTATTGTTTTTTCCTCGTCTTCTATTATGTCCTGGATTTTCTGGTCTACTGAGTCCTCGTCAAGTTTGTCGTCCAGGTTTAGTTTAAGTTTATCTATGTCTTTAACCTGGTCTTGCAGCATTTCTTCGTGTTGCTCTGTTTTCTGTTTTACTGAGTCCAGTTCTGGCAGTCTTTCCTCCAGTTCGCCGAACATTGACTCGACTTTGGATTCTTTCTCGTTGACCTCCCGCTTCAACCGCTCTACCTTGTCTATTTTTTCCTGAAGGGATTCGTGCATCTCAGCCAGGTTGTCGAAGTCATCCATCTTGTCCATCTGGTCGTCAATTTCATCTACAGTGTCCTGCAGATTGTCCAGAAGCTCTCTATTCTGTTCTGACTGCCCTTCTATCTGGTCAACGCTTCCTCTGATCTTTTCAAACCGTTTGTTTATTTTTTCAGGCTCCATTTCCTGGTAGATATCTTCTATTTTCTTGTAGCCCTGTTTAATATTGTCAACTTCTTTCTCCTGCTCGAGAACCATGGACCGGACTTCCCCGATCTTCTCAGAAAGATTGCTTAAACGCTGGTTAACCTGGTCCTGGAAGCTTTCAAATGACTCAAAACGGCCTTCCAGCTTCTCGGTCTTCTGCATCAAGTCCTGAAGCTCTATACTGTCTTCTTCCTCTTCCTCCTCCATATGCTCCTCAGGATCATAGTCAATATCTTGATCCTCGCGGGCAATCTCTCCTACAGTCTCGGAGCCAGGCTCATCTTCTTCTGACTCATCAACTTCTTCTGTTTTATCATCGTTATCTTCTTCCTCTTTCTCATCCTGCTCCTCCGGTTCTCCTGCATCTACATCATCTTCTGTCTCAGATTCTACCTCTCCTTGAGTTTCTGAACCTTCTTCAATCTCTTCGTCTCCATCTACTTCGTTTTCTCCCTGTTCGCTGTCTTTCTCTACTTCTCCCTGCTCTGAGGCCTCAATATTTTCTTCTTTCTCCACAGCTTCTTCATTCTCCTGTTCTCCAGATCCTTCTCCCTGTTCCTGCCTGTCTTCGTTCTCTGCTTCTTTTTCTTCCTGTTTGCTGCTGCCGGGTTTGATTTTATCTATTAGACTCATTTCTGGGTAAGGCCTCTGTCTTTGTTTTTATGCTGTGGTTGTATTTAAGACATGTCCATTTCGTCTTTTAGGCTGTCGATGTACATGTTTGCCATTTTGAATCTTCCTTCTTTGAGTTTGTCTTCTGCGAGCTGGAGCTCGAGTCGTTTATCTCTTACGTCTTCGCCTTGTTCCTCTCTTTTATCAAGTTCTTCTCTGACTTCGTCGAGCTTGGCGGAGAGCTTGTGGTATTTCTCCAGTTCTTCGTCAGGTATTTTGTGTGGGTTGTGGTATGTTGGTCTGAAGTCTACGAACCATGGGTCTCCTTCGTTGTAGTTGCTGTTTTGTATCATGCCTGTGCCGATGTCTTCGCTTGATATTCTTTTTGCGAACTGTTCTCCGTATTTTTTCTCGATTCTATCGATGTCTTCCATGGATTTGGTTTGCATTTGTATTTCTGTCATGATGTTTCCGCTGATTGCTTGTTTGAAGTCTGCTGTGACTTGGCTGCACATCATTAATCCGATACCCCATTTACGGAATTCACGTGCTCCTCTCTCCAGTGCGTGGTATCCTCCTTCTCCCCCGTATTTTTCCAGTAACCGGTGGACTTCGTCGAAGATCACCAGCATTTCAAGCGTGCTGCTTTCCTCCCATTCTATTTCGAATATCTGGTCGATAATTTTACGGACTGCCTGGTCAAACTGCTCTGTGGTCAACTTGTTCAATGTGAAGACTGTGATCTCTCCAGGCTGCTTCAACTGCTGGAAATCTATATCTGGATCCTCGCCCTTAACCTCTTTGATAATACCTGGGTAAGGATGCTCATCCGTCTCAGTATCCATGTCAAACCTGTCATAATGCTCCTCCACGTTCTCATCCTTCAACTCTTTCACGAATCCTGTCCACTGCGCCGTAGGATCGAAAACCACTACAGGAATATCATTTTCCAAGGCCTCTTCAGCCACAACATTCGCCGTCACGGACTTGCCAGAACCGGTTGAACCGGCAACGATGGCGTGCGTAGTTAAATCTTTAGGATCAATATAAGCAGTTTTCTCTGTCTCCGCAACCTTTCCAACCTCAAACATTCTATCCTCCTCTCCTGAAGGAAGCTTATTGTAATCCACAGGGAATACATACCGGGCTTCATCCTCCTTGTAGTTCTGATACCATCTCTGAGTATAGAAACCGCCGCCGATAATAATACTTCCAACAACAATGAACAACGCAACTTTAATCCTTGTCGGCGTCCAGAAAGGATTTACAGTCCTGAAAGTATCGGTAGCCGTGTAAGTCCTGTTATCAGAAGTATCCAACCTGGCCTGAACATAATACTCCCCTACAGAAAGCTTCTGAGCAGGGTCAAGCTCCTGAGTAAACGACTCCAAACGATTAAACGAAACATTGCGCTCCAACTCAAAAATACTTACTCCTGAAGCCGCCCTCCTGATACTGTAAACTATTCTCCCGGTCGTATTCCCTTCAGAACCTGACGAGAGAACAGTTAACGCATTAACGCCTTGCAAAGGCCTTACACGGTCAGAAGTAGTCTGCAGATCAACCTTTATCTCGGCATTCTCCCTCTTCATCAGTCTTACAGCCACTGCAACATCACGGGAGACCTGTCCGTCCGTAACAGTTATCCTGCCGGCTCTAAGGCCTTTTCCACCGGTCCTGGATCCGTTTATACGGACTATGATATCTGATACTTGGCCTGGACTCAGTGTTACACTGTTTTGGACTTCTACTATGTCCTGTATGTCTCTGCTTGGATTTATCTGCAGTGTACGGGTCTGGTTGCCGGTGTTCTCTACTTTAAGGTTGTAGACTTGTGTTTCATCTTTGAATACTACTGTCAGCGGCGGTATATCGTCTTGGATGCTGAGGCCTGCTGATGTTGCTGTAAGCAGGATTATAGATGCTGTGAGCAGCGCTGTTTTTCTCATTCTATACCTAGCTCGTCTTTTAGGCTGTCGATGTACATATTTGCCATTTTGAATCTTCCTTCTTTGAGTTTGTTCTCCGCAAGCTGAAGCTCCAGGTCTTTGTCCCGGGTGTCTTCTCCTTGTTCCTCCATCTCCTCCAGCTTATCTTTGAGCTTGTCAATCTCTTCAGAGAGCTTGTGGTACTTATCCATCTCTTCATCCGGTATTTTGTGTGGGTTGTGGTATGTTGGTCTGAAGTCTACGAACCATGGCTCTCCGTCATTGTAGTTTGAGTTCTGGATCATTCCTGTACCCACGTCTTCTGAAGAGATTCTCTTTGCAAACTCCTCACCATACTTTTTCTCAACACGGTTTATGTCTTCCATGGATTTGGTTTGCATTTGTATTTCTGTCATGATGTTTCCGCTGATTGCTTGTTTGAAGTCTGCTGTGACTTGGCTGCACATCATTAGGCCTATTCCCCATTTTCTGAACTCTCTGGCACCTCTTTCAAGGGCTTCGTAGCCTCCCTGACCTCCGTACTCTTCCAGTAATCGGTGGACTTCGTCGAATACTATCAGCATTTCCAGTTCAGGGCTTTCCTCCCAGTCCTTGTCAAATATCTGGTCAATGATATTTCTGACTGCGTCATCAAACTGCTCTGTGGTCAACTGGTTCAATGTGAAGACTGTGATCTCTCCCTCATTTCTCAGCTCTTCAAAGTTTATATCAGGGTCACTGGAGTTGACTTCTTTGATCACTCCTCTGTAAGGGTGAGGATCCTCCTGAGGATTCATATCAAATCTGCTGTAATGCTCCTCAAGATCATCATCCTTCAACTCTTTCACGAATCCTGTCCACTGCGCCGTAGGATCAAACACGATCACAGGAACATCATTTTCCAAGGCCTCTTCCGCTATAACATTTGCAGTCACTGATTTACCGGATCCTGTGCTTCCTGAGACAATTGCGTGGGTTGTCAGGTCGTCAGGATCAATGAATGAATCTTTCTCTGTCTCTGCAATCTTTCCAACCCAGTAATTATCTTCTGTGTCTGCAGGAAGCCTGTCGTAATCTACAGGGAAGACATAACGTGATTCTTCCTCCTTCTTCTCCCAGTAGTACTGATAACCCTTCCAGCCAACTACACTGATCAAGAGAACAGCGATCAACAGGATCAGTGCCCGGGTCTTCAAAGGAGTCCAGAAACTCTCCTGAACCACAACAGTCGCAGAATCCACAACTGTAGCATTCCTGGCTCTTGCAACAGTCTGAACATAGTAACTGCCTGAAGGAATATCCTTGGTCGAAATCTCTCTCTGAACAGATTTACTGCTTGAAACAGTGAAGGAATCATTCAACTGCTTAATTATGTCGTTCGTATCGCTCTCCCTGAAGTAATGCGTCAAATTCACCGTGAGAGGAGTATCCAACGTAATATCGCTTACACGCGTCTGGAAACTGAAGTTCGCACCAGGCTCAACATTCCGCGTCAAGGCCTCAACACTCAAAGCAAATCCTTCCTGACCCTGCCGGGCAACAATAATCGACTGCGAACTATTCACAGTGGTATTACCGTACTCTGCAATAATATTGCCGGTATAAGTCTTTATCTCAGCATCCTCCGGTACAAAGGCCTCTAACTCTGTTATAGCAGTAGAGTTAGAGGAAATATTGAGTTCAGAGTCTTCTACGCTAAGCAACTTGCTTATCTCTCCCTCAACCTCCATCTCAAGTTGGATAGGAGTTTCCCTGTTGTTGTTAACTTCGAGAAGGAATGTTCTCCTCTCTCCCCGGAACATAACTGGCTGGAAGATACGTGGCGACAACACGAAAGGCTCTTCAGCGACCGAATCATTCAGTTGAGGCCTTTGCCCTGCCCCGATGTTTGGAAGAATGCCTGTGTCAGCCTGTCCTGTCTGATCGTCTTCTCCTGTATCGGTTTCAGTACTTTTGTTTGGTGTGTAAAGCCTTTCGACAATGTATGATGAAGTTGAAGCAGTTGATCCTTCTACAATGTTTTTCTCCGCGGAAACGTTTGATTCAAGCTGTACCCAGTCATTTCTACCGCATTGCTCTATATTGCTGAAGCTGCACTTGAAAATCCTTAAGTTCAGCTCCTCTTCCTCATCGAAGTCCTCATTCAATGAGTAGTTCAACCCGATCTTTGCCTCCGAGAAACTGATATTGGTTTCAAGAGTAAGGCCTGCAAAGCTCTTATTCGTAGTACCTGGAGGATGACCGTAGCTGACCGTGGAACCCTTGTCAACCTGTCCTACAGTCACTGGATCAGCCATATTGCCGTTTACAGAGGCATTCTTCAGCTCCACGTTGTGTACAGGAACTGTTCCAAGCTCGTCAGGGGTCACATTCATACCTATGTCATAGCTCCTGTTCTGCACCTGAATATCGTAACTTTTATCTGAAGAGGCCTGCTGCAGAACAGCATCTGAGGAAGGCCTCGTAAACTTGAACTCTGCCTCTGTATCATTCATTGAACCGGTGAAATTGACGAAAGGATGAACAGATACAGGGACTCTAACTGTTCTAGTATGGTTATTGACATCTGTCAGGTTTACAACTGCATCGTAATCGCCCTCACTGCTTGTATTGGTTAAGTCAGCGGTAAACCGGCCGTTCTGCTCTGTGAATGAAAGGTTCTCAACAGTTTGACCGGTTTCAAGCAGCACAGCTTTTCCAGAAACACTGCTTATCCCTACATTGTCAAATGCCGAGACATTAACTGTTGCTACATCACCTTGCTCCACGTTCTCACCTCTCTTAGACGTTACAAATGGAGGTGTCACATCCCTGTACTTTACACCTTCTCTATCTCTCACCGCAAGATTATCTGTAAACCCTGTCAACTCAAACGAAGCATTGATAGGATTCTGTTCAAGGCCAGGAGCAGAACAGTTAACAGTCCAGAGACCTGTAGAGTTACTGTAACCAGATGAAACTCCTGAGCAAGGCCTTCCATTAACTTCTGCATCCCAGGTAGCGTTCTCAGCAGGCTTTGACTGGTTAAACGTCATGTTGCCGGTAGCAGTTATCTTGTCGCCTTCTGAAAGATTGTTTGCACCGTTTTCAGCTGTAAGGCCTTCTATCTCCATTGTAAGATTTCTGACATGTACTGTCACGTTGACATAGGTCTTTGAATCTGCTCCTGCTCTGAACAGCGCTAGTGAAGCGTTGTAGTCGCCTGGTTTGCTGCTGTTGAATCCTACGTCGACTTCTTTTACCTCGCTGAAGGCCAGGCTTACATTGTTTGTCACGTTGAGGAGGCCCGGGTTTTCTACTTCGCTTATCTTTACATCTATCGGCATTGATGCGTTGTTTTCGATGTTGATGGTTCCCAGGGTTCCATAGGTCTCTGCTGCAACAGTGCTTTCTATTTTCTCTGGCTGGACGAGGAATGATGTGATGTTTCCGGTCTGTCCTGGAGGAGATGGTTCCTCGTTTTCTTCCGTAGTTTTTCCGCCTGTCTCTGCTCCTGCTGTTGTTCCTCCGCTGCTTGAGGCAAGCTGCATCTGCTTGAATGCAAATCTCTGAGATATATTGTAGCTTCCCTGTGCAGAGATTTCTGTACGGAAGCTGTAATTTCCTGTTGAAGGAGGAAGCCAGTTCAACTTCCTGCTACCGGTGCCATTTGTCTCAACAGGATACATGAAAGATACTTCATCTATACCTATCTTTCCAGAATAAGCTGAAGAGTTAGTATTATTTACCTCTATCTCAAACCGGCCTACATCAGATCCACAGCTGCTCTTGTAACTTTCAAGGCTGAACTGATGCATCACCCAGTTCTCCGTTCCATTCCACGTTTTACTGGTGATGCAGCCTCCTGAAGCATCCTCTGCCTGGAAACTGACCGGTAAAGAGCTGTTAGTCCAGAAGCTGACCCTGCTAGCATCTGATACACTGATATCATTGCCGCTTAAAGTATCATACTCTCTCTTCACAGAAACAGTTTCTCCAACAGGCAGCGAGGAAATATTCATTAAAAGGCCTTGACTGCCGAAGACTGCTTCTTCTCTGATGCCTTCAACATAATCTGCGTAACCTGGCTCTGTACCGACGTAAGTACCGTTTAATAGGCATGAAGCAGTTGAATCACAGGCGTTGAACGAGTTGCTGATCCTGCCAGGCTCAAAGTCCATGTCGCTGTAGAACCGATGTCCTAAAATCTTTCTCTCCATTAAACGGGAGCTGTTGTTCAAATCCGTATCTACAACCTTGAGGCCTTCAACTATTACGGAGTTATTAGTGGCGACTTTAAGCTGTGAAACCTTTGAATCATTGAAACTGATTCTGTAACTGCCGTTACCTGTAAAGGATTTTTCTACAGTGTTTAAGGCCTGTATAACTGTTTTTGCTGTTCCTGTAGAGTTGGAGAGTTCGACTACTGCAAGTTCTCTTTCTTCCAGGTCTGTTGACAGTGTTGCCTCTGTATCATTTATTTTGAGGCCTTGTGCTGTGTCTTTTAGCTGTCCGGTTCCGGTGTTGCTCCAGTTGACTGTGTTAAGAGGTGCTTCGAAGTCATTCTTTCTTTTCCCGTAGGATGCGTTGAAGCTGTAGCCTGGTATTTTCTGGTCTGTAAATGTTTCCAGTACTTCTGCTGTAAGGTTGATACCTTGTTTTGATGAAAAGTTGTATGTGGTCTTTTGATCTCCTTTCTTCCAGGAAGGCTTTGCAGCTGTTCTTACCTCTATACTGGTCGAAATATTGCTGGACTGGAAGTAGTCTGGATGGTCTGCTGAAATATTTACTGTAAGGTTGCCTATCTCCGTAGTATTTGAAGGGTTCCAGGTGAAGGTGCAGAGGCCTGAACTGTTCGTTAAACAGCTGCCAATCCTATTCTCGGAAGTATGGAACACGGCTTCAGAGTTGTCTACGGCGTTGCCCGCACTGCTGACGTTAACGGTGATGTTTGTAGCCCTAGGGGTTGAGAACTGGTCACGGTAAACTGTTTTGTTTCCTGCCTGTTCGACTTCAGGTTGAAGGCTGCCTCCGATGAAAACCTTTGAAGTCTCGTTAAACTCTGTCGCATTGAAGAACAAGTTTTCTGAATCATTTATAGAGGCCTTCAACGTGTGGTTGCCGAGAGCAACGTTCGAGGTATCCCATGTAAAGTTAGCCCATCCATTAATGTTTGTAGAGCTTCTATCCAGTTTCTTGAAAGAAGAAGCAGACTCATTCTTCCTGTAAACAGTTACATTGTAGTTCCCGATACCGTTCCCGGTCTCAGCATTCTCTACACGGACAGGGACTTTCACGTTACTACCTTTCAAATAGCTGCCGGACGCATTGAACTTTATACTGCTCCAGCCAAACACTTCTACAACCTTGGAATCAGTACCGTTCGTATAGTT
>JBDGSI010000046.1:0-4361 GCA_042217615.1 Candidatus Nanohalobium sp. | reverse complement strand
ACGCTTTCTCGATAGATATGGCTAATGTATGGTATAACGCTACTTTGACTGCTGTAGACCAGTCCGGCCTCACAACTACAACATCAGAAAACCAGTTCATCAAAGATGAAGCTCCTAGTTTCTCTATCAAAAAACCACAAAACCAGGTGTACGGCAGTCAAACAAATACTTGGAAAATTTCCACTTCGGCAACCGACGACAATCCAAATGAAACACTCGATATAACTGTAAAGATTGATGGAAGTCAGATAGACTCTACAAGTATTACTGAAGGCGAAAATGCTTCAGCAAGTTTCACAGCTTCAGACGGAACGCACACTTTAGATATAACAGCTACAGAAAGTGATGGCGACTCTACAACTCACAGTGTAAGCTTTGATGTAGACACGACTCCGCCTCAAATTTCTATTAAGAAGCCGGACGGACCTACCGACTCAAGGCTGAACCTGCCTTTAAATTATACTGTTAGCGATCCGCATCTTGACACGGGTAGCTGCAAATATAATATAGACGGCGGAGCCAACATAAGCATTTCAAACTGCGGAAACACGACCATAGATTTCGGGACTGTCGGGAACCACACGATAAATGTTTATGCAAGCGATACGGTCGGAAACACAGGAAAAGACACGAAAACAGTAGAGGTAGACAACAGGAACGAGATCTGGGCACAAGACAGTGTTTCCGGAGCCATTCTTCAAACCTTCAAAATAACTTTGCAGAACAGCAGTGAAACACTGGTGAAAACGACTAGTGATGGCCGAATCGAGTTCTACACAAGCAAAATGCCGTTTGGAAATGTAACATTGACAATCAGCAGCAACGGATACCAAACCAAAATAGTAAACTTTGAAAACGTAGACCAGAGCTTCTCACTTGGCAAAACATACAGCTTGAAACGTGCCGGAGTAACTTTCGCAGCATACAACGAACAGAAACCTTCACAGCTTCTAAAAAGAAATGTTACCGTCTCTAACTCCACTAAATCAGTAGTGCTTAGGAAATGGAACAATTTAAGGCTCTCAAGTAAATGTTCGGCAGCGGAAGGTACAAGCTGCGTGGTCTACAATAAGAATGTAGACGAGAGAATGAATAGCGATTCTCTACAGTTCAACTTTAATGACCCTGCAGCAGGTTCAGGGGGCTTAAACTACGATATAATAGTAAACGGTAATGAAGTATGTAACGACCTTACAGGGAGCGACCAAGACCCCACAGGAGAATATACCTGTAGCTTCTCCGCAAGAAGCCTGAACAGTATAAAAGTTAGAGCATACAACCCGGGAGACGGGGACAGTTACGCCGAAAGCGAAGACGCAGTAGTAGACTACACAAACGGAAGGCTTCCAGATAAACAACCTGTAGAAATAGATTATAACGCATGGAAAAAGTTCGGTTTCCCAATAGGAGACGTTACTTTTACAGTAAGCAGTACAGGCTTTAAGAGCAGGAAATACTTTGCGGTCGCTGATGAAAACAGCAAGGTCAACATTAAAGCCTATTTACTGGAGAACGGAGCCGGTATCTACACAAACATGGAGATACTGGATCAAAGCCAGTCAGGTGTCGCAGGAGCAGAGATAAGCGTTCAAAAACTGTTTGACAACGTTTGGAGAACAGTATCAATGGACTACAGCAGTGACGCCGGCGGAGCAAGCTTCTACCTCAACCCTAACAACCAGTACAAGGTCGTGGTCAACCATCCCAGCTACGTAGGGTTTGAGGGCACGTTCAACCCTACCAATTACCAGTACAACCCGCTTCAAATCGTCTTAGGCGACACTCAACAATTCAACTTGACGAGCAAATGGGGATCAATCTCGATCAGAATAAAGCCATTCACCGACTCAGTCCAGCCTAACGCTTCCTTTGAATACACTGTCAGCGACTCGGAAGCCAGTATATCCAGCTTCGGCCTAGAAATCTACAACCAGGAAAACGGCAATCTTCTGTATGAAAAATCAGTGACCGGATCAAGCAGCGGAGGCACAATCACGCTTAACGCAACATTCAACAAGTCGGTTTTAAGGGCTGAAACAGTCGGCTGGTTTGTGAAAGACCAGGAACGATACAACTACACCAAGAATTATCTAGTTATCCAGCCCTACGACGCGCCAAACACCAGCTTATATTACGCGGTCCAAAGATTTGAGGCAACTACCGGAAACATAACACAGGCATTCATAGCAGTATTTGCAGCCCTTGCCGCAGGACTATTAACAGGGCGGCAGCTCAACAGAAAAGGCGGAGGAATAATAGTAACGCTTGTACTAGCCGGATTTACGCTTGTCGGATTCTTAAACCCTGTAATACTCTTCATAACGATGATAGCGGTTGCTGCCGCACTCGCAATCTAAGGTGAAAACAAAAACATGGTAAACACGACAAAATTCCTGGTCTTCATGGTTATCAGCCATACAATGCTGTTCACAGTTGCCTCCGCCGGATTTCTACCAATGGAAGGCGGTTCCAACCCTCACAAAGAGTACGTAGGAATGTTTTTGGAAGGCGGAGCCGCCCAGCAACAAGTAGGTGAAGCCGCTCAACAGGATCAATCAGGATTTATTGAATCCGTAACATCTATGGCTGTCAGCATTCCGATAATCGGAGATCTCTACCAGATAGTGTTTGCACCGTACATCTTAATTGACTCAACTGTAGTGCCGGATGTTTTCGTCTGGCTAATACGCGGAATACTCGGCGTAATAGAGTTTGCATCCGTAGCATCATTCATAAGAGGTGTCGAGCTATGAGCTATGAGGAGAGATTAATTAATTACAGTGGGACGGCGGCGAAGAACCTGTCAGAACTGCAAGGTAATTTGACTTTTAATCAGACCGGGCAGGTTAACGTCAGTCAGTTCGCCAATCTATTGGGCGATGCGGCAGGACCCACCGCCTTCGGTTCACGCCCAATCACAGGCCTTGCTATTTTAGCGGCAACGTCTGTACTCTTGTACCAGTCCCAGGCCAGTCTCGACACCTCTGCTGGCGTCATGGTTCCGCTGGTTTTCGTCCTGGCTACCTTCGGTTTACTGCCAGCTAGTCAAGGAATCATATACGGGATCGTACTCGGTATTTCAACCCTGGCAACATTTGCCGTAGCGAGGTTCATACTATGAAACTGAAACAAAAATACGGGTACAACGAAACCCAGAAAGCAGGGCGAAGACGGAAAGCCCTGAAAAAAGCCGTTACTGACTTCAACTACGATAAAGTAATCTCAAGCTTGCAGAGTAGAAAGTACCAGGTGAAAGATTACAAAATGCGTAGAATACAGGCTGATATAAATTATCTAAAAAAGAGAAAGAAGAGTTTTGAAACCGGCTTCACTATGGAGTTAGATCTACAGCTCTAGGAAAAAGCTGGTTTTTTGTCCCAGACAGCATCTTTATCCAAGTCAGGCCCGTAGTCAATGCTTTCCAGCAGGTCCTCGTTGACAAGCACCACTTTTTTCTGACCTCTTCTCTCTCGCTTAACCAGGCCCAGGGTTTTCAAATGATCGATTTTCCGGGAAACCGTGTTCCTCGCCATGTCAAGCTCCGTGCTGATCTTGGAGATATAATTCTCTTCGACACTACCCTTCACCTGGTTCCTGGCCACGTACTTCAATACTTCCTCAGCTGATTCTAGGCTTTTAGCTGCCACAGTCAACTACCACCTCCTAATTGCTGTGTCTTCAGCCTCGTTCTCAACTCGCTTGAAAGTTGCTCGGCTTTTTCCCGGTCGCCGTTTTCTGCCGCATCCTTCATTTCCTGAAAAACCTCCTCCATTTCTTCAGTCCACTTCCCTGTTTTACGATGAAGAGCTCGCGACTGTTTCCAATGCTCCACTCCCACGTTTAACGCGGCCTGGTCCGGCAGTTTTTCCTCCATTTTGTTCATGATCTTCTCCCATTTCTTCTGATCTCGACTCATATTATTGAACACCTCCTGAAACCTTGAGAACTTGGTTGAAAACCGTCAGTACAAGCACCAGGTAAAGACTGACTGTGAAACTGAGCTGCAAACTGCTCGCCTTTACCGTCTCTATAATCCGTTCCTGTTTCTCGGTGAAATCTTTGCTGGTGCGGTTGATGTACGCCTTCGCCATGTAGTTAATCATGAGTCCGGCGAAAACCGCAAATATTAAGATCTGGAATTTTTGCATACCCGCTTGAAATCCTTGATTGTAACCGGCGGCGACTTCGGCCGCTTTCGTTGAAGTGGTTTCGATCATAGTACTATTTTGGCCTCCAGTAAGTTGTGCCGTCAATTTTTGTCCGTTTTACAACGCCGACATTTTCCAAGTGGTCCAAATGATTTTTGACCGTAGATTTTTTTGCCGAGATCGCGTTCTTCAACTCGTGGACAGTTTTCGGTC
>JBDGSI010000045.1:0-4452 GCA_042217615.1 Candidatus Nanohalobium sp. | reverse complement strand
GGTTTCAAGCTCAACGCTTTGCGTGGAGGAGTTCAGGCTGATCCTTTCATCGTTTCAATTTTGTTTGCAACGTTTCGGAGGTAGTCGGCGATTTCCGACCCGCTCATCTTCTCCTCGATTTCAAAAAGTACTTCTTCTGTCATAGAGCAAACTTGGACCGGGAAAGACTTATCTCTTTCCCAGCAAACTTTGAGAAGGCCATTATAAACGAGCCTCCCCCATTACATATATGGCATCCCAAGTTTCTACCGGTTTAGTCGTTGAAGAGAAAAAACTACTCATGGTTTTCGACAATGAAACAGAAACGTGGAGCGCACCTACCACTCCAAGAGAAAAAGGAGAGCTCTCCGCAGATACCGCTGAGAGAGCTGTAGAAGAACTTACCGGCGCAGCATCGGAAACAGTCCGCTACAGGAAGAGAATGAAAACCACTGTAAAACAGAACGAGGAAAACGTAAAGGTACAGAGCTTTGAAGTGGAGATAGAAGGCGAACCAGAAAACGGAGAATGGATTCACGTATCAGACCTAGAATCCCGAAAACTCACTCCACACCTGGAGAAAATCAAGGACACCATCATTGACAAATTCTAAGCCTAAAGATGGAAATTTTTTAGCAGCCCAGAGAAGTGTTCATACATGGACTTAAACGAGGAAAGAATCTACAGCATCATCCACAAACTTGACACTGCTGCAGAGAAAATCGAAAACCTTCAAGACCAGCGTGACAAGCTAATGGATGCAAACAAGCGACTTGTAGATCTTGTCAAACAGCTGGAAATAGCTTATGAAGAAGCAGGCGGCGGCAAGATCCGCTACAAGGACAGCGAGTACTCCTTCAGAGACGGATGGATGCCTACCCAGATAATCCATGACCAGAACCTGGAACTTGAAGGAGAACTTAAAATCGAAGGAATCGACAGCCAAGTCGACGAAGTACTGAAAACGATGAAAGAAGTGGAAGATTTAAAGAAGGAAAAATAAACAAAAAGTGATACTATGGCAGACGAATCAGACTACAAGGAAGCACTACAGCAAAGCATAGACGATGCAAAAGCCTCTATCAAGAGGATGAAAAACCCGGACTACAAGAAACTCCTGGAAATAGAAGAAGAAAACAAGAACCGGCAGACGATGAAAAAATTCCTGGAAAACAACTGGGATGAAACACTCAAAGACCTCAACTCGCTCGTAGACCGATTCGAACGGGAAACAGGCAAAGCACTAGATATCCAGGAAAAGAAAGACAGACTGAAAGAAAAAGTAAGAGAGCTGGAGTCAAAGAAAGAAGACCTAGAGGACACAGTCAACGAACTCAAATCCACCAAGAGAAGCCTCGAACAGAAACTCAGGAAAAAGAACGACGAAATCGAAGAACTCAAACAGGAACTGGAAGAAGAAAAGGACGAAAAAGCAGAGTACAAAACCGAAAAACACACTCTGGAAAGAAAAGTAGAAAACCTCGAGGAAGAGAAACAAACGCTTCAAGACTCCCTCAACCACACAGAAAACCTTCTAAAGAAGCTAAAGCATCACGCAGATCAGTTTGAGGAAGAACTCGAAGTCTAAACCAACTCCCACCTTTCTTCTCCATTCTTCTTCATTTTAGAATATGGAACTATAGTTTTCCTATTCATCAACTTTTTCTTTGTAGTCACTATAGTAGCCACTCTTCTTCAAACTGTAAGACCGAGCAAAAGCTATCTTTCGCTCTACACAGGTATTAAAACTCTTGAAACAGAGGGAATAATGTGGCCTGGAGAAGAAATAGGCTCTCCAGAAGAATTCAACGAGAAAATCAAAAACCTTTCAAGAAAAGACACTAAGAAAGAAATGACAGCAACCATTCACGCCCTACAACAACTTGTAGACAGAAAATACAGCTATTACAGAAAAGCAGTCCAACTAATGAAGATCCAAATAATACTAATCCCTACAGGCCTCCTACTGCTGATAACACTGACCTACCTATAAACCAGCAAAAAATGATCCAATCACAAAAGACAATACCAAGACCCGAATTCAAAAATCAGAGATTTTCTGCATCGTGAGAAACTCTACCAAGTTTCAACGATTTGAACCGATATTCGGGCAGATGCGATTGGAAGTTTCCGGAATCCAAAATTTCCTATTTTAGAATTATTCAACCCATTCTTCTAATGACTTGATTTTATGGTCAGGCGGCAAGCCAATCCATATATGGTAATCTGGGATGTCTTTGGTAACCGTAGAATTGGCGGCTATAACAGCGTTTTCCCAATTTTTATTCCGGGCAGGATTGTTGCTCCAGCTCCTACAAAAGAGTTTTCTCCAATTTTGATTTCTTTGAAGACATCATTTCTATGTTCCATGCCTTCTTCAGTCAGATTATGAGTGACTCCAACTACATTAGAATTCGGCCCAAACTGGACCTTTTCTCCGACCTCAACATTTTCTAAATAGGCTCCAGCATTAACATCGACATCCTTCCCTATCTTGCACTTCTTAATAGTAGCTCTCTCATAGATACGAGAACCTTTACTGATAGAGGAGTCATGGATTGTGGCATACTCTCTCACTTCAACCTCTTCTAAATCCGAATTCTCTACTCTAGCGTCCGAATCAATCGTACGTGTTAACTGCCCAATTAGAATCAAAAATTCTCCGGCAGTTCCCGCATCCCTTAGAGATGTGGAGATATGCAGATTTGGCAGTCCGAAAATCGAAGATTTTCTTGACCACTGAAAATTCCACCGGAATTTTCGAAGACCCGGATTTGAACCGAGTCGAAGATAAATACAATTGGGATAGTTGGGATTTCTGTGAATATTTATAAAAGAACGGTTTTAGAATGGTTTTATGCTATTTATACCAGGTTGGTTAATATCCCTTCTCACATTTCCGGGAGTAATTATCCACGAGTATGCGCACGAGAAAATGTGTAGGTGGCGGAATGTTCCGGTAGTTGAAGTTGTTTATTTCCAATTAGGTAATCCTGCGGGTTATGTTAAGCATGGTGAGCCTGAGAACTTTACCGATACATTTGCAGTATCTGCCGCACCTTTCCTCATCAATACTATTTTAGCTGTACTATTGTTCACAGTTGTAGCCTCTATGAATCCTTACATTGAAGGTTTAGGGTATGCAGGATTAGGAATTGTTGATGGATTCTTACTTTGGCTAGGTTTCAGTACGGCTATGCACTCTATTCCAAGTTCAGGCGATGCTAAAAATATTTGGAGGAGAGCAAAATCTGATTGGAGAGATTCAATTTTGGCTTTAGTTGGATTTCCATTGGCAGCGGTTATCTACACAGGGGATAAACTTCAGTTCATTTGGTTTGACGCTATTTATGGACTAATTCTTTGGTACGGCGTCTCAATCCTGTTTGGAGGATTACTTGTATTTTAACAGAAATAGCCTTGGCAGTTCCCGCATCCCTTAGAATTGTGGAGATATGCAATTGGCAGCCCGAAAATCGAAGATTTTCTTGACCTACAAAATTCTGGAAGAATTTTGGCAGGACCCGGATTTGAACCGAGTCGTACACAAACACAATTAGGATAGTCAGAAATTCTAAGAAATCCGGATTCTCCAAGAGCTGAAACGAAACATTTATGTTTTTACTTATTAATAACAATCTGTGGTGTAAGGGTGTATTCGGAGAAGATAACTCCTCCATCTGAACATTCAGATGACCAGTTTAGATATGTTGTGCATGCAACCTCTCCTGAATGGGTAGACTTTAGCATGGAAAGAGTTCTTGGTGAGTTGGAGGGGTCTTCGTATCTTCATGCATCCTACATCGGTTCAGATAACGATTATAGTCAAGATGGCGCATCTTTAGGGCATATTGAAACTTTTCGGGGAGCCGGAATCATTATCGAACCAGCAGAAGCTCAGGTCAAAGTTGCGTGGCCTAAAGACCTAAACACTCCATGCCAATCCGATAGTTTAGATTACTTAGTAGAAAATTATAGTGAGTTTGCAAAACTACAACCAGACGAACTCTTGGAAAGCACGCCTACCCCTACGCACAATCATTTGATACTGGAGGGAAACCCAGAAGCAGAAATTACAGGAGTATTCTATAGGGAAAACTGGGCAGAAGGAATAGAAGAATGTGCTCAAGAGATGGGAAAAGAGGTTGAAAGTGTTAAAGGCGATAAAGGAATTCCAGTAGTAGCGATTCCAGATGAAGTATCTGATGATGTAAAGAGGCCCACGTTAGAGGAAATTTCAGAAGAATTTACAATAAGGTGGGAAAATCACCAATTCTGAATTGCAGTAATCAAATCCTATGGCAGTTTCGGGATTTCTATAAAATCAAGGCATATGCAATTGGCAGGACCCGGATTTGAACCGGGGTCCGCACCTATTCTGGTCGAAGCTCCACTCAATCTGGTCGCTTCTCAGTCCCCGTCCCTTCACAGGACTTGAGGTTCCCAAAGGTGCGATGATAGTCCACTACACCA
>JBDGSI010000044.1:0-11044 GCA_042217615.1 Candidatus Nanohalobium sp. | reverse complement strand
CAAGGTCTGAGAAGAAGCTGGAATCATAATTATTCTGTTCTTCACAGTTATAGGCAGCCCCCAGAACTGTGGAGTTAAGGAAACTTCCTACAGAATGATTTAGGTTATCTAGGTTTTGAGAAGTTTGGAATGCCTTGCTTTGCAAGGCTTTATTGCGTGTCGACTGAGCGGAACCAGTCGTGTGGAACGCGTCCACCCATTGTTGAGTCTAGTTGTGTCATGTGTATCACGTTGAGTTGGTTAGACCGGCGGCTAAGAAGAAGTTTTCTGTAATCGGTTCTACTGAACCGTTTCTGATGATGGAACTTTCTGAAGTTCCTGCGGAACGCACCTTCCTGATTCCAGGAAGAGTGCTTGAGCAGTCTTTCTCGTCTGAGAAAGCTGCGGAACGTGTTCACCGGTCATTGTATTGTTTTTTCTTGGGAGGAAGCTTTTTTGTGTTTTATGGGTTTTTTATTTGTGGAGGTAGGAGTGGTTTCTTGTTATGTCCGATTTTGATGATGTTTTGGAGTGCGGTGATTGTGGCAAGGTTTTTTCGTCTGAGAAGGCTTTGAAGAAGCATGCTGGTATGATGCATGGGACTGAAGATGTTGAAGTGCTTGATGCCAGGCGTGGTGAAGGCCTTGTTGCTTCTTTGAAGAAAAAGTTTTTCGGATCTGGAGAAGAAGGGTAAAGGTTGGAGAAGAGAATTTTTCAGGCCTTTTTTGAGTTTTTTGTAAGGCCTTTTTTCTGTTAGCGTGGGATGTTCCAGAGTAGTTGGTTTGCTGTTTCTTTGAGTTTGTTGTTGCTGGTTGCTGCTCCTGGGATTGCTGACATTAGGCCCATGTGGCTGACTTCGTCTTCTTCTTGTTCTTCGTATTCTTTCCAGTATTTTTCCAGTTTTTCTTCGAGGTCTGGTATTTCTTCTTTTCTGTTGGGTATTCCGCAGGTGTTTCCTACTCCTACTACTGCTACTCTGCCGTTGTATTCGTTGATTATTTCTCTTACTTTGTTTTCGGCTTTTTCTCTTGCTTCGTAGATTTCTTTTTTCATTGGTTTACTTGCTTCTGGAGGGCTTTGTTTGATTACTATGCCTTCTAAAGGTACGTCTACTTCGACGGCTTTTTCTTCTATTTTTGTTTTTTCTACGCCGGGGCCTCCCATCATAACTCCTACTCCTTCGTTTACTGTCCCTGTTTCTTCTCCCTCGAATTTTGAGGCTGCGTCTACTGTTATAATTGCGTTCAGCTGGTGTTCTTCAGCTAGTTTTTCTATTGCGTCTCCGTATTTTCCTAGCCTGGCTCCAGGACCTTTTGATTTTATCACGTGTACCGGGTTTCCTTCTATTTCTTCTTCTGAATGCATTATGTCCTCGGATATTTCTCCGGAATGTTCTTCGATCAGTTTTGCAGCGACTAATGGTCCGATTCCATCACCGGTAGGTGCTTGGTCTACAAAGGCTCTTGTAGCGTCTTTCTGTGCTTCAGCTATTTCCTTGTAGATAGGGATCATCATCTGTGCTATACTGATTAACTGGATGTTCCCGGTCTTCGAAATCAGTTCTCTGTAATGTCTCATAACTTTGAAGATTTGCTGAGTCCCCATAACTCCTTTGAAAGCCATATTCAGGTTTGCAAGCTCTTCATCATCCTCTGTCTCAGCATTTCTCTCTACGAAACGGTTAAACTTGTCCTCAGATGCGTCAAGAACGTTTTCCAGCCTGCTTACCATTCCCGCCGGGTCAATGTTCGCCGGCTGTGAGACCTGGAAATTCTTCATTGAACGGAACTTCTCCTTGAAAGAATCGCTCATCTCCGGCTTAAGCTTTTCCAAGAAGTAGGACTCTGTATCGTTTCGAAAGGCCTCAAGGTTGAGTAGAGCTGCGTCAACTCTCTTCGTAATCCTCCAGATCATTAACCTGGGACCGAATACAATCAGCACGGGGAAAACAAGGAATGATAGAATCATCGCAACTCTGTATAACTGGGTTAGAAGGCCTCCTCCGTCCGAACCGATCAAGCCGAATACCATATTTAGTAAAAACTAGGTTCCAGCTTTTTAACCCCTTACACCTCTCTCCCTCTCTGAGAAAAAATTTAAAGTCTGCTGTAAACCCTTATTCCTGTTTTTCCAGCTCCCCCATTAAACGGTTGAACTCTTTACCGGTTGGAGAACCTCTTAGAACCAGTTCCCTGAGCTTGTCAAGGCCTTCCAGCTTAGAGCTCAAAGCCTTTTTCTGTTCCTTTCCAAGACCTTCTTCACTGGTTTTTGAGAGCTCGTGAAGCATTATAGCTGCTGCATGGCTCTGGTTCAACGAGCTGTATCCTGGAGGGTTTATATGTACTGTGGCGTCACATAGTTCAAGTTCTCTGTTTGAAAGGCCTCTGCTTTCTCTTCCAATCATTACTGACGTGTTTTCCCGGGGCTGGAATTCTTTGACAGTTATTCCTTTTCCAGGCTTTGTCCCTACTATGAAATCAATGTCTTCAACCGCTTTTTCCGTGCTTTGAAATATCCTGGCTTCTCTAAGCTTGTTCTGTGCATTTGCAGCGGTTTCACGGGCTTCTTTAAGATTGAACTCTGGTTTTATCAGTCTCAGATCTGCTTTGTAGTTGGATGCGAGTCTGGCTATAAAACCCGTATTTTCAGGGGTTTCCGGTTCGACTAAAACTATTTTATCCATAAAGGGTTTTTCCTCCTTTTCCAGGAATTTACTGGCTTCCGAAGATTGTTTTTCCAGCTTTCAAGAGATGGATTCTACCTTCCAGATCCATTAACTGTTGTTGAGGCCTGAAACTGATGTTTCCTGAGAATGAGTCAATTTCCACTGTTGTATTTTCTTTGATGATCTGCGTAGTAGAGTTGTCAGCGGAGAGAGATAAGTCAACTTCCTCAAGTCTTAGAGAGGTTTTTCTAGCTCTTTCAACCTTAATCTCCTGGCTTGAGGTTTTTAAGTCTAGTTTAAGGCCTTGAGCTACGTCCACACCGTTTGAAGTAAAGCCTTGAGCGTTTCCGTTCACTGAAGAAGTGTTTCCAGGCCTTACTGTTCCTCTAAAGTTTTTGAACAGTATATCGTTTTTTGATCTGATGTCTACTTTTGAGGAAGTGTACTCTTTGAGGCCTTGGACTGTGATATCGCCGTTTACCTGTATTTTTTTGCTGGGAATGGATGTTATCTCCAGTTTGACAGGTGTATGCGGGGTTGGTTTTTCTTTCTGTGTTTCCAGGTCTGGCAGTGTGTTTCCAGGGTTTGTTCCTGTGTTCATGAATAGGAATGCTGCTGTCAGTGTTAATAGCACCGCTGTCAGTATTTTTGAGTTCATTTAGTCTGTTTCACCTTCTTCTTTTACTTTGTCAAGCACTACTTCTTTTGTGGATTGCTTGTTTTCCTCTGAGTCATTCTCTTCCTGTTTTCTCTGAGTCTTTTTCTTCTTTTTTCTTTCTTTACTTGCTTCTTCAGCTTTTTCACTTGCCTTCTCTACTGCGGTGTGAATTGAGCTTCCGACTGTTTTCACTATTTTTAGAGGTATTCCTACGAAGGCGGATGCCGTGGTAGCTACTGTGTACAGGAAGCTGTATAACAGGTAAAGTGCTGCGCCGAGGAAGACGAATAGAAGCATTTCGTTGATTTCGAAACCTGACATATTTGTGAAAAGGTAGGTGAGGCCTGTATAGTAGAAGGCTGAGAGCGTGGCTACTGCAAGGGTTTCAAACACCATTTCCATCAGTTTATACGCTGCAACCAGTACTGCGATAAGCAGCAATACAAGTAGGACGCTTACCATTTCCCCAGGCATCTGACTCAGCAGTTGAAGAGGCTGCATCACTCTTCACCCAGTACCCCGTACAGAGGATCTCCTTCCTCAGGGATATAGCTTTCATAGAACACAAAGCCTGCAATCAACAGTATAACAAACAGGGCTATAACGATTATCGGGAGCATACTGCTGTTTCCATTTCCATCTGTGTTATCTGTTGTATTAGATGTTTCTGGGTCTTCAGGATTTTCTGGGTTTCTCTGAGCTCTTATCTTTGGTTCAAGCGTGCTAAGACTGCTTCTTACCTCACTGTACAAGTTTTGAGCCTCTCCATAATTTCCCTCTTCCCAGGCATTCCTCAGCTCCTCCAACGTATCCTGGGTCTGATTAAGTCTTTCCGATAAGGACTCGTTCTCCACAGGTCTTAAATCATCGATACGTCTCTGAAGCTCTTCAGCTCTCTCACCGTAATCCTTTGTGACCTCGACAGAGACCTCAACCTCTGTAGATAAGGACTGATTACCTGCAAGGCCTTGAACTGTAAGAGTTCCAGGGTTCTGAAGGTTTTGAAGGTTGATAACGGTGTCTCTGCTTCCTCCTGAGGAAATATTGAACCTGGATGCGTTAGGATCTAGAGCAAAGTCTTCTGAGGTAAAGCTGATGTTACGTATCTTCCTTTCTCCAGTGTTTTCAATGGTTAAACGTGCTTCTTCCGATGATCCTGGGGTCACGGTTCCCAGTTCAATAGTCTCTGGAGAGACCATTAACTCTTTCAGATTTGAGTCAACGAAGAGCTGTACAGGAACAGTTACTTCCTCGTTATCCAAAGTTGTGAATATGATACTGCCTCCAGCACTGACTTCTTCACTGGCTGAAAAGTTTATGGAGGCCTTTAACTTGTCTTCAATTCTGTAACCGGATTCCGTGGATATATACTCTGTTATATTGCCTTGTGGAATAGCTTCTACCTGTGTTTCACTGCCTTCTCCTGCGGTGTAGAGCAGAGACACATTTCTTAAACTGCTTCTTCCCGGAGCCATATTCACGGTTAACTCTTCAGGTCCTAGCAGGCATAGGGAGCCGTTTACAGCAACGCATTCTGGAGACATTACCGACAGGTTCACGGTTTTCTCAAATCCTGTTTCCTCTACAGAGAACTCTACTTCTCTTGAAAAGTTAACGAAGTCTGAGGCGTTTACAGTTACAGGAACTTCAGAAACTTCATCCGCAGACAGGTTAAAGCTGCCATTAACACCTATCTCCGAAATGTTACCCCCGCTTCCCTCAAAACTGGTGTTCACCTGAAGCTTCTGATTACGGAAATTTTCAAAGTATACAGAAAACTCCTGAACCCCTTTCTCATCCTTCCAAAGACTGATATCAGAGACATTAAAGTCATTCTCAGTGCCCTTTACAGAAACAGTCCACTCAATGACATCATAATTCCCATACAAATCTGTGGCATTAACAACAAACTCCCAGCCCCCTAAAGCCGAGCCAGGAGGAATGCTTACTTCCCTACGGAAAACATTATCACTCTCCGAAAAATTTAACTCAGAAAGATTAAACTCCTTAAAATGATTGTTGTTCCCATCCGTAATATTCAAGGTCAAGGCCTCAAACCTGGACTTGTTATACCGATCAAGAGTATAAGGAGTTGCAGCAAAGAACTTAGCAGTATAGTTAAGGCCTTGCTCCGCAGTATAATCCCCGATATTCTTTACTTCAAGAGAGTTATAAGTTATGTTACGTTCCAGGGAGAAATGCTGGTTCTTATTCGATGCATTAACCTCTACAAATATTCTAGGCTTATACTTTGACGTGTTAAGGTTTGGTACTGTAAAACTTCCTGTGTAAAGGCCTTCATCTTTCTCCATTTCAATTTGGGTGTAGTTAATTTTTCTGTCGTTTGAACGGTTTACTTTGTAGGCTGTCAGATTGACCTGGGATGCTGAGCCTGAGGTAACGTTGAACTCTACATCTATTTCCGTTTCTGGTTCACATTTCTGTACGTCTCTTGCTTCTTCGCATCCTTGAAGAGCTGAAAATTTTGTTAATTCTCCTTCAAGCTCTGGATTGGTTTTAACCATTTTGGAGTAGGAGCCGAAGGGATTGGAGAATGTTTTTGAACTGTTGGATGCAACTATTCTCATCACGTATTTTTCACTAGGTTTGTTGGGGCCTGCTACTTTGCCTGTGTAGAGTTTTTTGGAAGCATTGTAGCTTAAGCGGTAATTATCAGAGGTCCATGAACCGTTAGTAAATCTTACAAACACTTTGGCGTCTTCAGTATTTCCTCCATTGATCCTTGACACATTTACGGATGTGAAGAATTTCTCTCCAGGCAGAAAGCTTTCTTTAACTTCTATAGGTTCAACTGTGTAGTTCCCTATTACAAATGTCTCTGTATCGTTCTGCCAGCCTCCCGAGTTAATACCGTCATCGGTGAACCTGTCGCCATGGGCTTCAAATATTATCTGGGCCTTCTCATCAGGGTAGCCGTGTTTTGCCTTGTCTGCGGTAATGTTGGCGTACCATAGGCCTTTATAGTAATGTTTCAAAGGTTTAATGTCTCCATCGCTGATATTGTATCTGTACTGGAATTCTGAGGAGTCTGTCAGTACGGAGCTGTTGATAGGTTCTCCTCTGTCTGTTGTAAGCCTGGCAAATATCAGTTGCCTGCTGTTATCGGACATGAAGATATAGTCGCCGGGCGAAGTATACTGGTTCTCAGGAGCTCCAAGAACGTCAACGTTCCAGTCAGCTGCGACAGGAGATGTAAACATTGCCAGCATCATTAGAAAGATAAATGCCTGTGAACGTGAAAACTTCAGCATAACGTGAACTGGGTTTTCGGTGTTAAAAAACCTATTCGATGGTTTTACTGTACCTCACAACTTCCAAACTCTCAAACCACAGCTCCTTTTCAGCCACAGCCCTCAACTCAAACCCCTCCTTTAACTTCTCTACATCCGCAAGAGAGCTTAAAACCAGTAAAACCTCTCCCTGATCATTCAGATAACTGTCTACTTCTTCCAAAAATCTTTCAGATAACTCAACTCCTTTTTCCCCTCCTCTCCAATGCTTTTCAAGGCCTAAACCTTTTTCTCCTGGAAGATAAGGAGGATTAAACACTATCAAATCAAAAGTATCCTTTACCTGTTCAAAAAGATTGCTACGGAAGACTTCTGCTTCAAGGCCTTCCTCTTCAAACTTTTTCTCTGCATATTCCACGGCTTCTTGGTTTATATCTACAGCAGTTACTTCCGCACCTTTCTCAGCTGCCTTAACCGCGTTTTCGGCGTTACCTGTTCCCATCTCCAGAAACTTTACGTCTTCTAATTCTCTCTCCTTCAAACAGTTTTTAAGCAGGAGAGTATCCTCGCTGACTGGATATACTGCCATAGGCCTTCTTTTTTACTCTTTCTCTGCAAATGATTTGACAAATCCAAGATACAACGGGTTGGGATCCGTAAATGTCGAGGTGAACTCAGGATGTGCCTGCGTACCTATATAGAACCTGTTTTCAGGCAGCTCTACATACTCAACTAGGTCCTTTTCCTTGTTCCATCCTGAAACTTTGAGGCCTTCATTCTGCAGCTTTGGTACGTACTCATTGTTTACTTCGAATCTGTGTCTGTGTCTTTCCTTGACTTCTTTTCTGCCGTATATCTGTTTTACCTGGCCTTCAACTTTTGCTGTGTAGCTTCCAAGCCTCATTGTACCCCCCATTTCTTCAACGTCTTTTTGTTCAGGCATTTCATCTATTACAATGTGTTCTTCTCCGTCTTCGAACTCTCTGGAGGCTGCTTCAAGGCCTAAAACGTTTCTTGCGTATTCTACAACCATTAGCTGTAGGCCGTAGCAGAGGCCTAATAGTGGTTTGTTGTTTTCTCTGCAGTACCGGGCGGCATCTATTTTTCCTTCTACTCCTCTTTCCCCGAATCCTCCAGGTATTACAACGCCGTCGAATTCTTGGAGGTCTTCTTCAGGCTGGATTTCTTCGGTTCCTATCTGCTCTATCTGAATGTCTCCGCCTACTTCGGCTGCTGCGTGTCTTAAGGCTTCTTCTACTGAAACGTAAGAGTCGTCCATGTCTACGTATTTGCCGCAGATCGCGACTTTGCCTATTTCTTCTTTTCCCAGGTTTTCTGCTCTTTCTCTCCAGTCTTCGATGTCTCTGTCTCTTTCAGGCAGGTTCATCTTGTCTGCTATGATTTTTCCTGCCTCCTGTTCATCGAATAGAAGAGGTAGTTCGTATATATTGTTTGTATTAGGGTCTGAGACCACAGCTTCTTTTTCTACGTCGCAGAACAGAGATATTTTTTCCACGCTTTTCTCCGCCAGTTCATCCTCGCTTCTGCCTACAATCATATCCGGTGCAAGACCTGTCTCCCTCAGTTTTTTCACTGAATGCTGTGTAGGCTTTGTTTTCTGTTCTCCAACTGTTTCAAGGTAGGGAACCAGTGTTGCGTGTATATGGAAGGTATCTTCGTCAGGAAGCTCGGCTCTTAACTGTCTCACTGCTTCCAGGTAAAGCATGCTTTCTATATCGCCTACAGTGCCGCCTATCTCTACTGCTACAATGTCAGCGTCACCTGTATCCGCAGCTTCCTTCCATGAGTCTTTTATTTCATCTGTTACATGTGGAACCATTTGAACTGTTTTTCCAAGGTATTTTCCTTCTCTTTCCCGGTCTATAACATTTTGGAAAACCTTTCCTGATGTCAGGTTCCATTTTCCTTTACCTTCAACGTTCAGGAAGCGTTCGTAGTGGCCAAAATCCATGTCAACCTCTGTACCATCTTCCAGGACGAATACTTCCCCGTGTTCATGAGGGTTCATAGTCCCTGGATCAACGTTCAAGTATCCATCACATTTTATAGGGACGATTTTCTGACCTCTCTCCTGCAAAAGCTTCGAAACGCTTGCGGAGATTAAACCTTTTCCTAGCCCGGAAAGAACCCCTCCCGTGACGAACAACCATTTAGTCGCCATACCATACAAAACCTTCCACCATGAATAAATACGAAACCCCTTCTCCAAAAAATTCTCTGCCAGAAAAGAAAACTAACTGAAGGCCTTAAACCTGTAATCTACCCGAATAAGGCCTTTACAACTCCTGTTACAATCTCCTCTACTATGCTTTTCTCAACTTCTTTCTGGGTGATACGGTCTGAGCTTTTACCACTCCATGTAAACTCTTTGTCTTGACCGGTATCCTGGCTCTGCTGTGTCTGGTTGGAGGATTTGTTGTTGCTTCCGCCGAAATCAATTATATCGATATTGAAGTTTATGGTTGCAGAAGCTGCAGCACCTACAAGTAAAAGGCCTGCGACTAGGACTGTAGCTGCCTTGATTCCAGAATCGTTCATCCTTACAAATGTATAATTCAACTATCTCTATTTTAATCCTTCGGATTGTTCAAGGACAAAATCTGTTATCTTCCAGAGTTCCCGTATCTCAAGGTTGACAGGTCTTTCCTCAGAGAAAGGAAGATTATCACGTAACTCCCTGGCTTTCTCCTTTGAAACACCGGTTATATGTCGGGAGTCTACGAAAGCGTTACGTGTCTTCTTCCTTTTGTTCGTGAACAATGCCTTCACCAGTTTAAAGAATGCTTCTTCATCTTCTACAGGATGCCTATCCTTGTTGGGATAAAGCTTTAGAATAGCAGTATCTACATCAGGCTGCGGAGTGTAGTTCCTGCTTGAAACCTTTTGAAGCTTTACAGGCAGGAAGAAATACTTTATCCTTATACTGGTCTCTGTATACTTGTTTTCCCCGGGCTCAGCAAGAATTTTATCCGCCAGCTCATCTTGGACAATAACTGAGGACTGTATCTGTTTCTTACCAAGTCTCTCCATGATTTCAGTAGCGGAATGGAAAGGCAGGTTAGATACACACCTTGAAACTTCTTCAGGGATACTGTAGCTAAAGAAATCTTCCTCAATTACTTCAACGTTAAAGGCCTTAAAACGTTCTTCCAAGTGTTTTACAAGCTTCCTATCTTTTTCAAGAGCGTAGACTTTTTCAGCTTCTGCTTTCAACTCCTCGGTGATCGCTCCTGTGCCTGCACCTATCTCAAGAACGTTTTCGTCTTCAACTTCTCCTGACTGTACTAAGGCCTTTATAACTGTCTCTGAGTTCAGAAAGTTCTGACCTGAAACCGGTTTGATTCCCAGTTTCCGAAGTGTTTTCTCCACGTCTTTCATGAGGTAAACAGTTTTCTCTTGGTTTCTCCTTTAAGTTCTTCCCGGATTCTTTTTGCTATAGTTTCTGAAGGATCAGGCATTGAGGGAACCCTTTCTTTAACATCTTCCAAGCTTTCAAATTCTCCTTTTTCTCTTTCATCAAGGATTTTCTGCATGTGTTTGCTTCCTATGCCGGGCAGAAGCTCGAATGCATGTCTTCTGGGTGTTACCGGAGTTGCTTCGTTGAAGAATTCCACGAAGTTCTCTTCATTTTCCTTGATCAAGGCATCTAAAACATACTTGAGTTCGGACTGTGCACTGCCTGTAAGGTCGGCAAAGTCGATCCTGTCCTTTATAAACTGTACTCGAGGCCTGTCACCTTCTCCTATATAAAGTTCTTCTCCTCCTTTAGGCCTTTCATCCTCACGCATAACTACCTCTAACAGGTTGAAATTTTCAGTACCTATTACCTGTGCAACTCTTTTCTCGTTTCCACCAGACCTCCCGTGCTCCAGGAAGTCCAGCACTTTCACGTTCTCATCTTTTCCACTCATACTGTTTAAACCTCCGAAAAATCCTGTACACTGGGTTTGTCGAACCCGCTGGCAGAGATAACCGTCTCTCCAGATAAATTAAAAACCGGACAAGATGTTATAAGCCTTACCCGGGAAGAACCAAGGCCTCTCTCGAACCGTTCCTAAAGAAGCCTTGAACTCTATGAACTTGTTTCAATGCTTTCGCAGATGTCCAGTATCTGTTCAATATCGGAGTCTTCAAGTTTAATTCTTTCCTTTGAGAACAGGGCTCTTACTGTTGACTCGTGCTCAGGAACTACTTCCAGAAGCTTGAAAACATGCTTCTGCTTCAAGGCCTCTATCTCTGAGAACTCATCTTGAAGTTCTTCTAGAGTCTCTAAGTCATCAATCTTTGTATGCCGTGTCAGGTTCTCCAAAGCAATTTTTTGTTCGTGTGTAAGGTCTTCCTCATCCCGTTCTTCCAAAAGGTTTAATGCTTCAACGGGGTAGGCGTACTCTTCTTCAACTACTTCCATAAACCTTTACCTCTTCTGCAGGTGCACAGGCGGTATCTGAAGGGTTTTCTCAGTTCCACCAT
>JBDGSI010000043.1:0-12320 GCA_042217615.1 Candidatus Nanohalobium sp. | reverse complement strand
TGGTTATAGTCTTCGTCGCCATACAAGTAAACATACGTCTACAAGTATTTAATTCTGTCGGCTTTCCGGTCTTCGTAAGGTAGAAAAACAAATCTCTCTAATCCTGTCTTATGAAGAATGCGTTTATCTTCCATGGAACTGGTGCTTCAAGGGATGACCACTGGTTTCCATGGCTTGAAGAGAAACTAGAGGATAAAGGAGTGGAGGTCTGTAGGCCGGACTTTCCAACACCGGAAGATCAGGAACTGGAGAACTGGCTTGAAGTCTTGGATAACCAAGAAATGGATATTGATGAAGATACTGTTTTGATTGGCCACAGTCTGGGCTCGGTCTTCATACTGAATCTTCTGAACCGTAGAGATCTGAATATTGAAGCAGCCTACCTGGTTTCGGCGTGGACAGGGGAGCTACCGGATGAAAGGTTCAACGAGTGGAACTCAACATTTCAGGATCAGGACTTCGACTTCAAGAAGATCAGGAACTCGGCGGACGAGATCCATCAGTTCCATTCGGCTTCGGATCCATACGTACCGCTGGAAAAGGCAGAAGAACTCGCAGAGAACCTGAACTCAAGCTTACATGTGAAAGCCGATGCAGGCCACTTTAACACAGATTCCGGCTATACTGAGTTTAAAGAGTTGTGGAAAATAATAAGAAAAGATTAGAGAGGAAGCTAATTTCTTAGCTTATGGCTCCAGCCTGTTTGGAGTTCTTGGGAATAAAATAGTTTCCTTGACGTTGTCGAGTTCTGCTACTTGTTTTACAAGTCTGTCAAGTCCTAATCCATAGCCTCCGTGTGGTGGCATGCCGAACTTGAAGCTTTCGAGGTAGAAGCTGATGTCTTCGGGGTCGATTCCTTCTTCCTCGACTTTGTTCATTAGACGGTCGAAGTCGTGTTCTCTCTGTCCGCCTGACGCCAGCTCCAGGCCTTTGTAGATGAAGTCGAACCGTCGGGACTGGTACTCGTCTTCTTCTCGGGCTTCGCCGTAGTAGAACTTTTCTCCAGGGTAGCCGATGATGAAGAACGCGGGATGACCTTTCTCCATGAAGTGTTCGCCCAATAGTTTCTCCCCTTCCGTGTCTAGGTCGTCTTTTTCTTCCGGTACGTGGTTGTACTCTTCCTTTAGGATTCTACGGGCTTCCTCGAACTTGATACGTGGGAAGTCGTCCTCCGGAACCGTTAGATCGATTCCCAGAACATCTAGATCGTCTGCTGCTCGTTTTTCTGCTTCTTTCAGTGTGTGGCGGAATGATTCCTCGAGTACATCCATGACATCGTGCTGGTCTTCGATGAAAGCAAGTTCTACATCGAACATAGAGATCTCGGAGACGTGTCGAGAGGTTGCAAACTCTTCTGCCCTGAATGCTGTCCCTGTCTCGTATACTTTGTCGAAGCCGGCAGCCATCAGCATCTGCTTGTAGAGCTGCGGACTCTGCGATAGAAATGCTTCCTCATCGTAGTAGATGACGGGGAAGAGTTCTGCTCCACCTTCTGCACCCATCTTGGCGATCGTAGGTGTCTGTATATTGATGTAGCCGTTCTGGTCAAACCATTCTTCCATTGAATCAATTAAATGACTTCTTAACGAGAAAACTGCGTGTATCTCCGGTTTCCTGAGGTCTATAAACCTGTTATCAAGGCGCGTAGATAGGTCAGAATCAATGTCTTTGGAAATATCCAAAGGCAGAGGCGACTCTGCTTCTCCTAAAATCTCTAAGTAAGTAGGTTTAAGCTCTCTATCACCTGGAGCCTGATCGTTTTCATCAACAACTCCTTTAACATGTATAAGGTCTTCATTACCTATATTTTGAGCTTTTTCAAACAGTTCTTCGTCCTCATCTTCTTTGAAAGTTACCTGGACCTGGCCTTCCCGATCTCTGACGACTATGAACGTTATGCCGCCGAGATCACGGATTTCATGCGCCCATCCGGCAACGGCAACTTCCTCGCCGTCATCCTCAGGCCTTATCTCATGAGTATATTTTCTTTCTAACATCTGAAACCACAGCAAAAAAGCTTCCACTCAACGCTTAAATGAACATTCCATCAACTGCCGAACCAGGGAGAAAAAACACCGTTGATCGGCTAACAATCCTATAAAGATTTGACAGGCTGAAAAACCTTTTTCACCCTTTATCTTCCCTAAAAGCATATGGTACTGACACGGGAACAGCTTCGGAAAAGGATAGAAGATAAAGGCCTTGTACAGAATTTTATCGACTTAGATACTCAGTTAACTCCTCAAGGCTTCGACCTGACGGTTGATGAAATTCACAGGTTTGAAGGAAGCGGTAAAATAGATTTTTCCAACAGTGAAAGAGAGATACCGGAGTCAAGGCCTATAAAACCTGAGAAAGAGAGTTCTGAGGATGAATACGGCTGGTGGGACTTGGAGCAAGGTACTTACAAGGTAGTGATGAATGAAAAAGTAGATATACCGAACAACTTGACAGGCTTTGCGTTCCCTCGCTCCTCACTTCTCCGTATGGGAGTTACAATAGAAAATGCGGTATGGGACTCAGGTTTTACAGGTGTAGGCAGCTTCAAACTCTCAGTAGACAACCCTGAGGGAGTTAAGATAAAGGAGAATGCCAGGGTCAACCAGATAGTGTTTATAGAGACGGATGAGACAGAAGAAGGCTATGAGGGAAGGTATTCCGAGTGAATTCTCTTTTGGAAGGCCTTAAACTTCTTCCACTTTTACAGGGTCTGTGGTTTTGAAAGATCGGTTTCTGGATGGGGGCTAAAGGTTTCAGGTTATTTTTAATAACGGGCAGTCGAATCGATTGTATATGCCCTCCGAACAGGACCAGCTCTATGTTAAGATACGGGATCAGGATGCCATAATAGATGACCTCAAGGCCGTTCAACAGGTAGTAGATGATATACGGGAGGCCTCCAAAGTTCTTGAAGAGGCAAGAAAAGTTCGCTCAGAAGCAATAGACAGTATACAGGAAAGCATTGGAAGGCTAAATGGCTCAATAAAGAATCTGCAAGGCAATATGCCTAAACTGGATGAAGGCTTTCAGGATATGGAGACAAGAGAGCCTGAAGTACAGTCTCATGTAAATAACTCGGTTCAAGAACTTCACAGCGAACTTGAGAATCTTCAGAACGAGCTCTCAAGTCTTAACAGGTAAAAAGCCTTCGAAAGTTAAGGCCTTGAATTCTATCTGAGTAAGTAGTGAATTGTTTTGCTGGGGCGGAGATTTGAACTCGAAGCTCGCAGTTTTTGGAGCTTCTTCTATCAAATCTCGCTAGTTAAGTAGTGAACTGTTTTTGCTGGGGCGGAGATTTGAACTCCGGAACCCCTGCGGGACAGGATAACTTATTTGGAAACTGCAAGCAGTTTTCTCTTTCCTCGTTCTCTTGACTGTTTCGAGAACTTGAGGTTCTTAAGTCCTGCGCCTTTGGCCACTTGGCTACCCCAGCGGTTAGGATATCTTACAACTGTTTTTTGGACCAGGTAGATTTTTCAAGAACCCGGTTTAGAACTTGATGCTTTTTCTCATCCCTGCTTTTGAAGGGTCAGGGCTTTCAAGGCTGTAGGCGTTATCCTTGACTTCTGCAAACCTTCCGCATTCAGGGCATTTAGTGTATCCTTTACCGCCTTCGTAGTTTGCAGAGTAACCGCAAGAACACTCCACCTGTGTGTTCAAAGGTTCAACACGCAGATCCAAGTGCTCAAGGATAGTGCCTTTCGTAAAATGCTGGAAAAGCGATTTAAACTGCTGTGGCTCACATAGCTGCCTGTTAACCTTTACGTGAGCTGTTCCGTTAGTAGACAAACGAGAAAGGTCCTGCATCAACCTTACCAACGCATTTCCTACTTTCTGCATCACTTCATCACTTTTCCCTTATTTTTCCCTGGTTTACTTCAACTACATCTACAACATGCAAACCATCCTATTTAAGCCTTAACAGACTCCTCCAATCCCGGCCCAAAATACGTAAGAAACAGAACTGGTTATACATTCTCAAAAATCGCAGTAAGCACTCTGGTTAGCGGTTGAAGGATTAGAAATCTTTGTCTCCAGCTAATTCAGAAATTAAGATTGGCGGGAGGGTGGATCATCCTAAGAGCGTAACCTTAGCGGGGCGTGGATTTGAACCACGGACCTCCGGGTTATGAGCCCGACGAGCACTCCTGGCTGCTCCACCCCGCTGCCTAGACAAACCGTCTGTAACCAAGGTTCGACCGGTGAATATTATAAAAGGTGAAGGAGTGAAGGCCTTCCTGTCAAGATCGGAAAAATCTTTTCGCCTGTATGGAGAGTTTTTAAAGGTGAAGAAGACTTATACAGTTTTCCGGGGTAGGGATTAATAGATGAAAGTTTTAGGAGTTGATGAAGCTGGTAGAGGCCCTGTAATCGGCAGCATGTTCGTAGGAGGGTTCTTGGCAGAGGAAGAGGATGTAGAACTGGAGGAGCTTGATGTAAAGGATTCAAAAAAGCTTAGCGACAGTAAACGAGAAGGCCTCCGCAGCAAACTGGAGGGTTATGGCGATGTATTTTTGAAAGAGGTTACGGCCTCTGAAATTGATGAGCTCCGGGAGGTAATGAGCTTGAATGAAATCGAGATACAGGCCTTTGCTGAGGTCATTGAAAGAGCTGAGCCTGGTAAAGTAATAGTTGATCTTCCGGAGCCTGATGCTGAGCGTTTTATAGGGAAGTTAAAGAGAGAGCTTCCTGAAAGGTTTGGAGAAGTTGATTTTGTGGCAGAGCATGGAGCGGATGATAGTTTTCCGGTTGTTTCTGCTGCTTCGATTGCTGCAAAGTCGGCTCGGGAGTCACATGTTGAGGAACTTCATGAGAAGTATGGCTATGACTTTAAATCCGGTTACCCGCATGACAAGCCGACTATAAAGTTTCTTGAGGATTACCTGGAGGAAAAAGGTGAACTGCCGCCGGAAACCAGAGAAAGCTGGAGCACGGCAGAAAGGGTTATGAAGGAGTCAGAACAGAGCGGATTGAAGGATTTTTGAGAAGGATAATTTTTTGGTGTAAGGCCTATTTAAGTCTTTGAAGCTTGTTGGGTGGTTATGGTTGAAGGAGAGTTTGCTGGTTCGTGTGTCAAGGTCTGGGATGAGGAAGATGCTGAACAGGTTTATGAGGATCTATACTATGGCAAGTTTTTGGATGGTTGTTTGAGGCTTTCTCCGGAGGAGTCTCTGCATCTGGTTGATAGAGATGAGTTAACTGTTGTTGATGAGGGGGAGGAGATGAGTAGGGAGGCCTTGCACCAGGTTTTTGTTGATAGAGATGAAGATTTTGTTCATAAGTACCGTGTCTACAGTGATTTGCGGGAGAGAGGTTTTATTGTGAAGTCTGGTTTCAAGTTCGGCGCTCATTTCAGGGTTTATCCTCGAGGAGTTAATCCTTACAAGGATGGCCCTAAAAAGCAGAGCGAGCACACTCAATGGGTGGTGCATGCGGTACCAGAAGATGAAACCATGAGTTTCGAGGAAATGTCTCGTGCAGTACGTTTAGCTAATAATATCAGGGCTACAATGCTTTGGGCGGTTGTAGACTCAGAGGCGGGAGTAACGTATTACGAAGTTGACCATGTTAATCCTTAAGGCCTTCAATTTTCTCGGCTTTGAATCCTAACTTGTCTCTGTACCCGTTTGTAGACATGAGGACGGGGTAGAACTCTTCCTCTGCTACAAGTTTTTCACCGTCTTTCTCAGCGAACACTTCTCCTGCACGTATTTTTCTAAAGTTCTCACCTGTGAACTTCCAGTCGCCTTCAACTGTTTCACAGTAACGAAAGATATTAGGTTCAGATCGGTGGTAATCAAGGTCTAGGACGCCTTCCGAACTTAAAAAGTTCTTTACAACTCCGACAGCGTTTTCCACAGCCTGAGCAGTTCCCTGATGTCCTGCCTCCACTATAATACCTTGATCAACTGCGCTGTGCAGAGAACCTGAACTATCATCGAACAGCACGGCGTTCAAAACTCCTGCACTGCTTAACAAGTTCCAGTGTTTCTGATCAAAACTTGAAAAAGTGGAGAAAGGGTAAGGATAGGAATGAGTGGTATGAAGGTCTAGAACCTTTGTGCCTTTCACCTGTTTCAAGATTTCCACGGCAAGGGATTTTTCATGACTGTCGCTTCCAGAATCGCCTGGAAAAACCCTGTTCAAATCATCATCTAAAAACCTTTTATCCTCAGCTAAGGCCTCCTCATTAGCCACTACAAACTGTACAGGTCTTTCAAACCTAAGATCTTCTGCAAGAATTCTTTCAATAGCTTTTCTGCCTGCAGGCTCATCTCCGTGGATTCCGCCTACAATACTGTACTCTGGTTCGCCGGTTCCTCTCTTTTCAACTCGCATAACGGTGAACAAATTAACAGGGAACCACTAAAAAACCCGGTACTTATTTCCCTGCATCTTCAGTTAAACGGGTTGAAGAGGCCTGTCTGCTGCCTGTACTTTTCTCTAAGTTTCTTACCGTACCAGAGGCCTACTGCAAGGCCTGCCAAGTGAGCTGAGCTTGCGAACATCCCGATAACCGGTAGCTGGATTCCTGCAAGCTTCAGCAACAGGTTAATGGCTGCGAAACCTGCAAAGGCCTGTACAGCAGATTTAATTCTCATAGGGATTATGAAGTAGAGAAGTACTTCTGTCCTGGGGTAAAGCATTGCGACTGCTCCTACAAAGGCAAATACAGCTCCGGAGGCGCCTACAGCAGGGAGCATTGTAGGAACTCCCCCCATCTGCATCCCTAGGAAATTGATTACAGGCATTTCTGCACCGTGTATAAACCGCAGGAGGTTTCTAAAGGCTACGTGCGCCAGGCTGCTTGCCGCGCCAGCTCCAAGATACAGTTTCAGGACTTCATGCCTTCCTGCAACTTTTTCTACGGGAGTGCCGAAAAAATAGAAAGTAATCATGTTTGCAGCAAGATGTAAAAGGCCTCCATGCAAAAGCATTGTAGTTAACAGTGTCCAAGGCCTGTAAAGCACTGCTTCAGCTTCTGCACTGAGTAAGAAGAGCTCTGTAAACCCTGGAACTTGTTGAAGCAGGAAGGAGAGGACGGTGACAGCTATAATAGTATAGGTAATGTTTGATTTTAGAGTATTCCAAACTGTTTGAAGTATGCCTGGCTTACTTCTTCTCCTGGAGGCAGTTACGGTCCGTTCCTCCTGTTTTTCCTTAGACTCTTTTTCCTCAAACCATTTCTTCTTCTCTTCTTTCTCTTCCTCTACTCCTTCTTCAAGGCCTTTACAGTCATGGTTCTCAGGAAGTCTGTGCTCCGAGCAGAACTTGTCGCCGCAGTAGCGGCATGTAAATGTCATGGCTTTGTCGCCGCATTTAGAGCACTCTCCCATAACTAAGTCATTTGAAGGCCTACACTTTTGTATTCAACCAATTCACAGGTTTGTCCGATAACTGTGTTAAGAACCTTTTTTATCCGGTAAAGACCCATCTATTACTATTATGACGGAGGGAGTAAAACCTGTCTCAGTGAAGGCCTCTAACCCTGAGAAAACAGCAGGTAAAATGTTGGAGAGGCTTCCTGAGGATTTTGATCCTGGCTTTGCTTTTGTATTTGCCTCGCCTAAGCTGGATCTGGAAAGGTTTACGGATGCTTTGAACAGTAGATCAAATTTTGCATTTGCAGGTTGTACAACTGGGGGAGAGATTACTCCTGAAGGCCCTGCTTCCGGTACTGTAGCTGCGCTCTTCATAGATCGAGAAGATGTTGATTTTCAGGTGGAAGCTGTTGAAAATGTCAGCGAAGAACCTGAGAGTAAAGGTAAGGAGCTTGGAGAGCTACTTGAGGATAGACCAGAGTTTGATAACTCTGGAGTCTTCCTCTTGAACCCGGGAATGACTATGCTGGATGACGGGGTTCAGCAACAGGTCTTAAACGGCATATCCAGGGTATTGCCTTCTGATGTCCCGATAGCAGGAGGTGCAGCAGGAGACGGTTTCAAAATGGAGAAAACATTTCAGTTCACATCAGAGAAAAACGTGATGGAAGACGGAGCGATCGCCATAAAAATATTCTCAGACCACACAATAAACTCGGTTCAGGAACATGGAAACAACGAAGAAATAGCTACAGGGATAGTTACAGAAAGAGAGGGAAGAGAAATAATTAGGATAGGTGACAAGAAAGCAGCAAAGTTTTACGCTGATGCAACAGGGGTAAAAGTATCGGATCTACGTGGAAGAGTTAAAGTCCCGTTAAAAGGCCTTATAAGCATGGGAAAAACCTATTTGAAGCACTTGATTCTGGGGGGTAAGCCAAGATCCGTAGATAGAATATACAGTAAGGCCTTCGAGTACTCGATCGCTAAAGAGGTAGGACCTAGTCAGAGGATAGTGCTGCAGCCTATATCTGTAACAGGTAGAGGAGGAATAGTGCTGCCAGAAGAAGTAAGGGAGACGCAGGTTATCAAGGTATTGAAAGGAGATAAAGAGGATATAATCAGTTCAGGGCAAGTTGCTGTAGGAGGTTGCACGGAAACCCTGTTCTCAGTCTTTGCGGACTGTGTTACAAGGCGTATAATGCTTGAGGATGATGAAATGAAGGAGGAAATATCTCAGATAAGGGAAAGTATAGGAGACTGCTTCGTAGGATGGTATGCATTAGGAGAGATAGGTGGAGGAGAGGACAAAGTCTGTAATGCAATGAATCAGACCGTATCAGGTCTCACAGTATGTCGTAAAGATTAAACAGGTTGGGAACTAACATTTGTACATGACTGCAATTGATGAGTTGATGCGGCAAGATTCTGATGAGTTCAACAAGGATGTCTTTCTAAATGCTGTGAATGAGGCCTTGGAGAAATGGAGGGAAAACAAACTTTACAGCAAACGACTGGATAGAAAAGATCTTCCAGAAAAAATTGAAAGCTTTGAAGACCTGAAGAAGCTGCCTACAGTCGATATGAGAGAGTTCAAAGAACATCCAGAAAAACTGGCGATTGACGAAGAAAAGCAGGAACATGCTCTCTACAGTTCAGGAACAACTTCAAACTCAAAAAGCATAGCCAGAGCATCTGAAGAAGGATTTCAAAGGCATAAGGAAATAGTTCAAAAATTTTCGAACTTTGTACTGCCTGAAATAGACTTTACAGCGATGCTTATGCCAAGTCAAGAAACCCTTAACCAGCTACCGGAAGATAAAGCGAATAGATCAGTCTTCAAATACGCCTCCTGGATATTTGAGCCCTATGAAACAAAATCCTTCCTCCAACTCTCAGAAGAAGGATTTGAACCTGAAGTAGAGGAAATGGTGAAAGAGCTTAAATCAAGGGAGGGTGACCTGGCAATATTCTCAACGCCTGCCGCACTTCTCAAAATAATGAAGAAACTCAAGAAACAAGGAAGCTCTATAGACATGGGAGAAAACGGGACAATAATCACTGGAGGAGGCTGGAAAGGAGAAGCTAAAGCCGGAAAAGAAGAGTTCCGAGGCCTTCTAAAACGGGTTTTCGGCATAGAAAATCAGGAACACCTAGATCTTTATGGCTGTACAGAACTCTACTTCGGAGCAGCTAACAGATACCGAGATAAGAACCCTGACCTGAAGAGAATAAGCTCCAAAGGATATATCTGGGTGGCGGATGAAGACAAGTTCCGGAAGACAGGAGAGTTAAAACCTGTGGAAGAAGGAGAAGAAGGCCTTATGGTAGGCCTTGACCCATGCAACACTGATTATCCTGGCGTAATACTTACGGACGACATAGTGAGGAAGACAGGAGGAGAGTACAGCGAGGAAACCAGGATAGAGTACGTTGGAAGATCTTCAAAGTGATGAAGAATGGAAAGAGGTTCAGATTCAGAACAGGTTCAGGCAGAGTACCGTGGAGGCTGCGGAGTAGACTCAATAGAATTCAACAACTTAGAAGCCAGTGAGATACCTGAAAAAGCCTACATACTGGAGAACGGAGAGGAAAAAGACTTTCCTCAAGATCCTAGGGCAATAATACCCGGTAATCAAGGCCTTAGAAACCTTTCAACAAGTGAAGTTGTAGATCATCTGGTTGAAATGCTGGAGGCCTTTGCCGACAGGCTTTCCCAAGAGGAAAACGTTGAGGAACTGGTGAGGGAGACAGGGGAGTCCCGTGAAATGGTTCTGTATGATATAGAGTCGATAAGAGAGATGGCTAACCCTGAAATGCTGTCTGACTGGATGATGCATGGTCAGACAGATCTTTCAAAGTATCTGGATTCCTGGGTGGAGGCTCAGAACTACAGGGAAGCTGCAACTCCTTTAGGCGGCGGTGTAAGCATAAATGCAGGTCATAACGTTGCTGCAGCAGTTCTACCTGAAATCTGGAGGGTGCTGTCCAGAAACTCTATAATCCATAAAATGCCCTCAGGCGATAAACACACTTTAGAAGTGCTGCATCAGGTCTACAACGAGTACGACAACCCTGTTGCAAACACCTGTAGAATAGCTTACTGGCCAGGCGGCTCCGAACAACTTGAAAAAGCACTTTTCTCACTCGACTTCGTCATGGCATGGGGAGACGACAAAACAATAAACCAGATAAGAAAGAAGATCTCACCTACAACACGGTTCATACCATTCCACTTTGAATTCGGAGCATACCTAGTCGACAAAGAAACACAACAAAACTACAGTCAAGAACTGCTCCAACAGATAGCAAAAGACTTCTCATGGGGCGACCAACTTCTCTGCTTCTCACCTCTTATCATGATAATAGAACAAACCGGAAAAACAGAGGCCTTCCTCCAAGACCTGGCAGAAACACTGGAAAAACACGCAGAAAAATACCCTCCAGGCCAGATACCGGAAAAAGACAAAATAAACATAAACCGGACCAAAAAAATCGCCAGAGACACAGACAGACTGATCTCAGACTGGGAAAACCAGACAACAGTAACCACAAAACAAGGCCTCGAAAAATCAGATCTCACAGAGTTCCACAGCTACAGATTCGTGAACGCACACAAAGTAGAAAACCTTGAAAAAGGCCTCAAAACCGTTGGATCAATAAGAAACCTGCAAGAATTCATACTAGCGGTTAAAAATCAGGAAGAAGTAAAGAAAAAGATAATGAAAACACAGGCCAAAAGAATAACCTCTCCAGGCAACGCACAGCCCCAGAAACCGATTCCATGGGATGGAAAACACCCTATAAACGAACTCCTTCAATGGATAACCGATGAATAAAAAAACAAGAGGGAGAAATCAGCGGAGGAACTCCGCTAACTCAGAAACCTTGACACGTTCCTGATCCGTCGAATCACGGTCTCTAACGGTCACGGTCTCAGGTTCTTCCTCCAAGGTCTCGTAGTCTATCGTGACGCAGACCGGTGTACCGACCTCGTCCTGCCGGCGATACCTTCTACCGATATTCCCTGAGTCGTCGTACTTGACGGAGAAACCTTCCGCTCTCAACTTCTCCGCGACCTCCTGGGCTTTCTCACCGAGGCCCTCTTTATCCATTAACGGGAAGACAGCGACCTCCGTCGGCGCAACCTCCTCACTGAACCGTAAAACAGTCCTCTCTTCCTCATCGACTTCATCCTCGTCGTAGGCGTGGGATAGAACGGTGTATACCATTCGGTCAATGCCAAAGGAGGGTTCTACAATGTGAGGCAGGATGTGCTCGCCAGACTTCTTCACTTCTTCAACCTGGAAATTGCATTTCTCCGAAGGAATCTCTAAATCTTCGCCATCGACTTCTACAGTGACTTCCTTTTGTTCAAAGGTCTCAGGATCTTCCTCCGCAAGTTCTTCAAGTTTTTCAGAGATTTCTCCTGCCTTGTCGCCGAACTCCGGCCCGAGATAACCCATGTCCGGGTCAACGGTCCGCTGTTCTACTACTTTAGGCTCTTCGTACTCCTTGAAGACTGTGAAGTCTTCTTCGGAGTGTTGGTGGTGTTTTTTAAGGTCGTAGCAACCTCTATAGGCGAATCCTGTTATCTCAAGCCAGTCCTCTTCCTCTCCGCCGATATCGGCTTCTGCATCCCAGCAGTCGGATGCGTAGTGTGAGAGCTCGTCTTCAAGATGTTGCCGGAATCTGAAGCGATTCATGTCAACTCCGACGCTCTCGTACCACTGCTTAGCCAGTCCGAGATAGTACGCAATCCACTCAGACTCTATAACTCCTTCATCAATTGCCTCTCTCACGGTGTAGAGCTTGGGCTCACCGCCGTTCTCCTGTGCTTCACGAGGATAAAGCTTTATCTCAACGTTCTCAACATCCTCGACATCAGGCCTGTCCTCTTCAGGGTCGATGAAGTGCTCCAGCTCCGCCTGGTTTAACTCCCGGACTCTGACAAGGCCTTTTCTCGGTGAGATCTCGTTTCTGTATGCTTTGCCGATC
>JBDGSI010000042.1:0-13948 GCA_042217615.1 Candidatus Nanohalobium sp. | reverse complement strand
TCGATGATCTCCACCGAGGCGTCTATTTCTTCCGCTGCGTCTTCTGCGACCGGCATCATTGCTCCCCAGGCGATCAGTGTCGCGTCTTCTCCTTCCTGTACTGTCCTGGCTTTTTCCAGTTCGACCTCTTTTTCCGTGTCGACTTCTTCTTTGAAGGCTCTATAGGTTTTCTTCGGTTCAAGGAAGACGACAGGATCATCTTTCTGGATCGATTTTCTCAGCAACGAGTACGTGTCCTGCGGCGTGCTCGGGATGACTACTTGGAGGCCTTGTGCATGTGTGAAGAATGTTTCCGGTGATTCCTGGTGGTGTTCCAACGCAGAGATGCCGCCTCCGTACGGTGCTCTGACCGTCAACGGGACTGTGTAGTCGCCTCGGCTTCTCGTCCTGAAACGGGCTGCGTGTTCCTTCAACTGGTGGAACGCAAGGTAGGAGAAACCGGAGAACTGCATCTCGACAACCGGCTTGAAGCCGTAGAGGCTCATTCCTATCGCGGTCCCGGCGATCCCTGATTCCGCCAAGGGCGAGGAAAAACATCTTTCTTCTCCGAACTCGTCTTGAAGGCCTTCAGTAGCTCTGAAGACTCCTCCATCCTCGCCGACATCCTCTCCGTAAACAATAACGTCTTCATCGTTTTCAAGCTCATCGTATAAGGCCTCTCGAACTGCTTCCACTATATTCATTTCCTTCATTTGAAAATCACCTGATTTTCTGCTATGATGGGCTCTGAGAGTTTCATCATTCCTCCACCTCTTCTCTGAGTTTTTCCTTCTCCTGTTTCAGCATTTCCGGTAACTCTTTGTAGACATAATCAAACATTTCATCGAACTCAGGATCATCTTCGTTCATAGCTTCTTCAGCGGCTTCATCTATTCTTTCCTCAGCTTCTTCTTCAAAATCTTCAAGCTCGTCGTTCCAGATGCCGTGATCTTTCAGGTATTCCCGGAACCGCTTTAGAGGATCTTTCTCCTTCCATTTCTCGACTTCCTCCTCATCTCTATAACGTGTGGAGTCGTCTGAGGTGGTATGGTCCTCTAAACGGTAGGTTAAGGCTTCTAAAAGTACTGGCTCGCCATTCCGAGCCTTCTCCAAGGCCTCCCTCATCCCTTCTATCACAGCGAGAATATCGTTGCCGTCCACCTGTATACCGTGAATACCGTGCGCCACTGCTTTCTGCGCTAAGGTCTCGCTTTTAGTCTGCCTCTCAATAGGCATTGAAATCGCATACCGGTTGTTCTGCACAATAAAGACGTTGTGACCTGAGAAAACCCCTGAAAAGTTCAAGGCCTCATGGAAATCTCCTTCAGATGTGCTGCCGTCTCCTGTAAATGATACAACAGCGTTTTCCTCATCCTGCTTCTCCATAGCCATTCCTATACCGGCTGCATGAAGGTTCTGAGTGCTTACAGGTATTGCAACAGGTAGATTGTTTCCTATATCTGTCTGACCGTTTGCATCACCCATCCACCGCAGGAAAAGCTTCTTCAAGGAAGCATCTCGCCCTATAAAAGCTGCTGTCTCTCTGAAACTTGGAACCATCCAGTCACTTTCCTCCATCACAAAAGTGGCTCCTATCTGCGCAGCCTCCTGGCCTTTATGCGGAGCATAAGTGGAAATACTTCCACGCCTCTGAAGGGAGAAGGCCTTTTCATCAAACTTTCTGGCAACCAGCATTTTTTTGTACAGTTCACGGAACTCTTCCTCAGTTACTCCAAAGTCCCTGTCCTCGTCACCTGTTTCCAAAACATCAATTTTCTCCACGCTGCAAGAGTAAACTTCTTCACGGACCATTATGACACATTAAAGGCCTGGAGCCGTATATAAAAACTCGTTTGCGACTGAAAGGTAAGTAACTGGCAGGAAGAGGTTTTCTAAAGTTTTTCTAGAACTATATCTTGAAGTCTTTCTCGGTAGGATATTAGAAGGATGCCCACTATCAGAGTCAGTATAGGGATTTTGAAACTTGTTGTGAGAATAGCTACTGAGGCGCCAGACCCGCTTTCAATATCAGTGAAGGCCTTAAGAGCCTGTAAAATTATATCTTGGTAAACTCTAGGATAGAACCGTACTGAACCCAGCGTAACTATCTGAAGCAGAACTGAGGCTGTGTAATACTTCTCAATGTGTTCAAGAAATGCTTTGCCAAAAACCGTTCTCGCAAGTAATACCGGCAGGATTGCGGCTAAAACAGAAGTTAGAAATACCTCGCCAAGGAATAGTGTAGAGAAAAGCACTAGTATGGCTGATAGAAGGCCTATAGAAAAACTGATCGCCATGCTTTTCTTTTCCATACCAGGATAACCTTATTTGGATTGGTTTTAACTCTTTTCCAGCAGCCATAAGGTAAACCTATTAATTCGACGAATCGGAATTTTCAACTATGCTGGAAGAACTCTTCAACCCAGGAAAAGTGGCGGTGGTCGGAGCCTCTAGAAAAGAAGGAAAAACCGGTCACGAAGTGTTCGAAAACCTTCTACACGGCTTCGAGGGAGAAGTAGTGCCTGTCAACCCGAACGCCGAGGAAGTCGATGGAGTAAAGGCCTTTGATGAAGTACCGGAGGATGTAGATCTTGCTGTCATTGCTGTACCTGCAAAAATAGTTCCTGATGTTTTGAGGCAGTGTGGATCCGTAAACGTTGAGGCAGCTATAGTAATATCGGCGGGTTTCTCTGAAGCCGGTAACTCGGAGCTGGAAGAGGAAGTCAAAAAGGTTGCAGAAGAGTTCGACGTAGACCTTCTTGGACCAAACGTGTTAGGCCTTATAAACACTGAAAACAGTATGAATGCTTCATTCGCATCCAAAATGCCTGAAAAAGGAGGTATATCGTTTATGAGTCAGTCAGGAGCATTCTGCACAGCTATACTTGATTACGCGAAGGCAGAACATATCGGATTCAAACATTTCGTGTCGCTGGGAAACAAGGCCTCGATAAGCGAAGTAGATCTGCTTAGGAAATGGAGGGAAGATGATACAGAAGCCATTCTATCCTATACTGAGGGAATAGAGGATGGAAGAGAGTTCATGGAGGAAGCAGAGCATACTTCACGCCAGAAACCCATAATAATGGTGAAATCAGGCAGAACAGATAAAGGAGGTAAAGCTGCATCATCACATACAGGAAGCATAGCCGGCAGCTACCAGGCATACCAGGCAGCATTCAGGAAATGCGGTATAATAGAAGCAGAATCCAATAGAGAGCTTCTGGACTATGGAAGAGCATTTTCAAATCAGCCGCTGCCAGAAGGAAGAAATATAGCTGTTGTAACAAATGCGGGAGGGCCTGGAGTAATAACAACGGATGAGATAAAGGAGAAAGGCCTTCAACTTGCTTCTCTATCTGCTGAAACTGTAAGAAGACTTGAAGAAGCACTTCCGGATGAGGCAGAGGCTGAAAACCCATTGGATGTTATAGGAGATGCAGGTCACAGCCGGTACAGAGAAGCACTTGACGCAGTCACTCAGGACGACAGAGTGGATGCTGTAATAGTCATACTGACGCCTCAGGCCAATACAGAGATCGATAAAACAGCGAAAACAGTTGTAAAGGCCTCAGAAAATACTTCCAAGCCTGTAATGGCTTCATTCATGGGGGAGAAAGATGTTTCTTCAGGTGTTGAAATACTTGAGAAAAACAATGTCCCCGACTTTGAAGATCCTAAAGATGCTGTAAAGGCTTTGAAGCAGATGAACTCTTACAGAGAATTCAGGGATAATTTCAGAAACTACAGAAGCTTTGAATATGATAAAGAGATGGCTGAGAAAGCTGTTGAAAGCCTTGAAGGGTATGAAGACTTTGAAAAACTGTTTAAGGCCTACGGGTTTGAAATTCCTTTAACCAGGGTTGCTGAGGCACCTAACCCTGCTGCAGAAGCAGCACAGGAGGTAGGATATCCTTCTGTGATGAAAATCCGCTCTCCTGATATAACTCATAAAACAGATATTGGCGGTGTCAAGACAGGGATTGAAAGCAGGAAGGAAGCAAAGGAGGCTTTCAACAGCATTATAGACGGAGTATATGATGCTAAACCTGGAAGTACGATTAACGGTGTGCTTGTACAGGAGCAGGTGGAAGGCCTTGAAGTAGCACTAGGAATGAAACGTGATCCACAGTTCGGCCCGGTTATAATGGTTGGGTTAGGAGGTATCTACATTGAGGCCTTGCATGATGTCTCTTTTGGAGTAGCTCCGATCTCTGAACAGGAAGCAGATCAAATGATTGAAGAACTGGAGAGTTCGCAGCTCTTTGAAGGAGTTAGAGGGGAGCAGCACGGTCTTGAACAGGTGAAAGAAGCAGTTATGAAGTTGGGAGAGCTGTCCTTAAACCATGAGGAAATCCAGGAAATAGATGTAAATCCTCTGATACTGACGGAGGATAAGGCCTATGTATCAGATATAGAGATCAAGACCTGAGACAGTTTTTACTGTGGTGGCTATTTTTTTGGGACGGCTGGAAAAAGGCAGGCTACCTCCTGTTTTTAAGTTCCTTCTACTATAAAAACAGTAGTATATGAGGCCTGACCTGAATTTGAAGAAGCAGCCTTGGAAAGTCAAGTTTTCTACAGCTGTCCTGGGGATTTTTGCAGTCTTGCAGTTTATCCCCTCGATTACAGGAGGAGGGTTGTTTATTGAGTTTTTCTCAGGCCTTGCATTAAACCCTGTTACTCTTGTAACAATGGCTTCATCTCAGACAATGTTTTCATCTGTGCTTTTAGGAGCGCTTGCATTGTCTGCAGCAGTTTCCATACTTTTTGCAGATGAAGGCTCCTGGATAATACAGTTCCTGGCCTTGGGGACGGTTTCATTCTATGGTCTTGTCTCTATAATGCTTTCTCCATGGACAGGAATGCTTTCCAACGTCCAGATTTTCGGGCTTGGGGTTCAAACCGTTTTCCTTGGGGTAGCAGGCCTTGAACTCTATAAAGCAATGAAAGGATCTGATTTCGGCTTTGAAGTTCACAAGTATGCTTACCTTGCAGGTTTGTGGCTAACTGTTTCAGGTACAAGGCTTGTAGCTGCAGTCCAGTTCCTTGATGTATCTAAGGTATCTGCTTTGACAGCTTATGGCTTCTTTGCTTTCATAGGAGCTTTCATGATTTATTCTGCAGTCCAGCTTCTCATGAATTCAAGGCATGGTTTCTGGAATGCTCTTGCAATGTTAGGAGTTCTCCTGGTTGTTTCAATAGGTTCAGGAGCCTTGCTTGGGGCAGTAATATCTTTCTGCTCAGCAATACTTATCTGGAGTAACAGGGAAGACTTTGGTGTAGAAGAAGAACATATTAAACTGCTTGGAGAATAAAAAGAGGTTTTTTACTGTTCACTTCTCAAAAAAGGTGCATGGAAGAAGACGTCAAACAGAACTACGTCACAGCAGGTAAAGTAATACAGAAAGCCAGGGAAAAGGCAAGGAGTATGGCAGAACCAGGGACAAGTTACAAAGAAATAGCAGATGTACTGGAGCAGCTTATACGAGATGAAGGCCTTGAACCAGCCTTCCCTGTAAACACGTCGAATAGAGAGGAGGCTGCCCATTACTCGCCTGGAACATCTACAGATAGAAAGGTGGAGAAGAATGATGTCCTTAAAATAGATATCGGAGCTCACTGCAACGGTTATATCGCAGATACATCTGTAACAGTAAATCCTTCTGGAGAGTATTCCGATATGATTGAAGCGAATAAAGAAGTTCTCAGAAAGGCCTTGGAGTTTCTGGAGCCTGGGAAGACTGTCGGGGAGCTAGGTACTTTTATAGAGAACCAGGTGCCGGAGAGGTACAGCGTTGTCAGAAACTTGACAGGACATTCTCTGGATCAGTATACTCAGCATGCAGGTCTTTCAATTCCTAACTACAGGAATACTTCATCTGCGGTATTTGAAAAGGGAGATGCTGTAGCTATAGAGCCTTTCCTGTCTACAGGAAGCGGTAAGATCAGGGAAGGGAAGAATGGTAATATTTACCTGGAGAAAGGGGGCAACGTTAGGGGGAGAACTGAGCGCCAGCTTTTGAAAAAGATTGAAGGTTTTGAAGGCCTTCCTTTTACTCCTCGATGGATTGAAGGGTTTTCAGGTAGGCAGAAAATGGCTTTGAAGAAACTGGTGCAGGCGGGTGCGGTGAAGTCTTATCCTATACTTAAGGAAAGGGATAATGCGGTTGTTACACAGGCTGAGCACACTGTTCTTGTAGGCGTGGATGACGGGGAGAATATAGTAACTACTCGTCCATAACGCAGGTGTAAGGGCTTCCTGAACGGTGTAGGACAGCAATCATCAGTCCGATACCTATTATTTTCACAATATGGTTGGAGAAAGGGATTGCTGCCAGAGCTCCTGCCAGCCCAAAGAAGGTAACAGCTCCTACCCCGCAGCCAGCGCATCCTGCAACCAGGAAACCCGGTAAAAGAGATAAAGAATCTGAAAGGCCTGATCCCTGAACCTTTAACCTCTGTAAAACATTTGTAAGCGTAACTCCTAGCAATCCGGTATAGATAACGGTTAGAACAAGGTTTGAAACTCCTGCAGTGTATGTCAGGCTTATGGAAGAGGTGTAGATGGCTTTAGGAAGGCTGAAAAGGTTTCTTGATACCATCTGTCCCATCAGCAATGGGAAGGAGTATGCAAGAAAGAAAATATAGGCCAAAGCTCCCGTAGAAGCCGTGAGAAAAAAGTACTTGCCTGCTAGAGAGGCCTTTACAGCTTTTCCAACTTTCATTTACTCTGCGAGCTTTGAGTCTATCAGCTTTTGCATGGAACTGAAGGGCTGAGGTCCTACTACAGGCGTCCCTGTACTGGCTCCGGTCTTGTATACTACGGAGCTTGGTGTTCCGCTTACAAACTCCATTCCTCCTCTAGGAGTATCTATTACAAGATCAAAGCTCCTTCCTTCATCTTTGTCTCCAGCAACTTCTTTTCCGGGGTTGCCGTTCTCCATACACTGGTTTATAGCGCTCTTACTTACGCCTTCCTGTGCGGCCCATTCCTTTATTTTAGACTCTATATTTGATCGGCTTAGACTGTTCTGGTTGTCAAAGATCTTTCCTTCAATACTCCAGAAAGCCTGTTCGTCCTGCCGGGAAACACACTCCATGGTCTCTGCAGCAGGCTTCGCCCAGTCATGTATTGAAGACAGAGGGAAATTCTTCCAAACAATTCTGACATCTCCTTCTTCGACGTAGCTAGACTTTATCTGGCTTAAAGCACCGTTCTCAAACTGCCTGCAGACAGGACACTGAAAATCCTCATATACAACCATTGTAACCGGAGCGTTCTCATCTCCAAGAATAGGCTCACCATCCAACTCAATCTTGCTGGTGTTAACCGTAGGCTGAGAACCCCCTGAATCCGAGGCCTCCTGGCCATTAGAAGGAGAACTGTCGGTAGAATCAGCAACTGAACCAGGAAGAGCTGAATCCAAGCTAAAACCAGAACTTCCAGCTACCAATAGTCCCGAAGAAAGGCCTACAGCCACTCCAAACACAAATAAAGCCATTAAAGCAACATTAGAAGAAACATGGAAACCTCCGCTTAACAAACCATTCTCAGAGCCCTCAACAGGTTCTTTTGAGGTATTCTCTTTCTCTGAACCGGTTTCAGATTTGCTTTCCTCAGGTTCCTCGCTGTCTCCGTGTACCTGGCCTATATGGATGTGAAGCCCTCTCTCTGACTCAAAGCTTTCTCCGCACTGGCTGCATTCAAAACTCTCCTCTTCGGACATGTTAGATAAAAGGTAAATAAGGGTTATTAAAGGACGAGGTTACTCTGCTATTACCTGGCTCAGCCGAAGTAATCCGGAGAATCCTCCCTGCTGTTCTCCATATCATTCATCCTCTGAGTCATAGCCCTGTACTGCTCAAGGTTTTCATCAGTTGCAGAAGGCCTTACATCTTCAACAGCATCTTCAAAGTCTTTCATAGAGGCCTCGCCGTTTTCCACGTCTTCTCTAAGCGAGTTCATACCTGCCTCTCTGCATACAGACTCTATATCGCTGCCGACATAGCCTTCAGTCATTGAAGCCAGTTTGTCAAGGTCTACGTCGCTGCTGAGAGGCATGTCTTCCGTATGGACTTCGAAAATCTTTTTCCTGGCTTCCTCATCAGGCACCTCGACCTCAACATTTCTGTCAATTCTTCCAGGCCTCATAATCGCTGGATCAATCATGTCAGGTCTGTTTGTCGCTGCGATCGCTGTGACTCCTTCAAGGCTTTCGATTCCATCGAGTTCGGTGAGCAGCTGGTTGACCACACGGTCTCCTACACCTGAATCGCTGCTTCTGCCGCCTCTTCTAGGTGCGATGGCGTCTATCTCATCAATGAACAGGATGCACGGCGCGACCTGCCGAGCTTTCTTGAAGATTTCGCGTACAGCTTCCTCTGACTCTCCGACGTACTTGGAAAATACTTCAGGGCCTTTAATGCTGATAAAGTTGGCGTTAGCCTCGTTCGCCACTGCTTTCGCCAGCAGGGTTTTCCCTGTTCCCGGCATGCCGTACATCAGGATTCCTTTCGGTACTTCGATACCCATGTCTTTGAACCGGTCCGGATATTTCTGAGGCCATTCAACCATCTCCTTCAAATGGTCTTTGGTGTCTTCAAGGCCTCCTATATCGTTCCAAGTGACTTGAGGGACTTCTACCATGACCTCTCTCATCTGACTTGGTTCCACGTTTCTCATTCCGTCTATCATCGCGTCTCTGTTGACTACTAACTGGTCCAGTATCTCGCTTGGAATTTCCTCATCCATATCTATCTCAGGTAGAACATTTCTCAAGACGGACATGGCTGCTTCTTTACATAAGGCCTCAAGATCTGCACCTACGTATCCGTGTGTCTTATCTGCGATCTCATCAAGATCTACGTCATCTTCTAGAGGCATGTTCCTGGTATGGATCTGTAGAATCTCTTTTCTTCCTTCTCTGTTAGGTACTCCAATCTCTATCTCCCGGTCGAAACGTCCGCCTCTACGCAGTGCAGGGTCGATTGCCTCTGAACGGTTCGTTGCTGCAATCACTATCACGTTCTCACGTGATTCAAGGCCATCCATCTCGCTTAGAAGTGTGGCGACCACTCTTCGCTCCACTTCTCCTCCAGCATCCCCTCTCTCAGGGGCTATAGCATCTATCTCATCTATGAAGATTATTGCCGGCTCTCCTTCACGGGCCTCATCGAACTTCTCCCGCAGCTGTTTCTCTGACTCGCCGTAATACTTGGACATTATCTCAGGCCCATCGATTGAAAGGAACTGTGCATCTGCCTCATTTGCAACAGCCTTCGCTAAAAGCGTCTTACCGGTTCCAGGCGGACCCTGAAGCAAGACACCTGAAGGAGCATCAATACCAAGCTGCTGGAAAACCTCAGGATGCTTCAAAGGAAGCTCAATCATTTCACGCACTTTCTGAACCTCCTCATCAAGGCCTCCAATATCCTCGTAAGTAACCTCAGGAACCTTGACAGACTCTTCTCCAGGCTTCTCAACAGCTTTCTCCCGCATCTTGATCTCAGTGCCTTGAGTAATCTTTACAGGGCCGGAAGGCTTAGTGGAAACCACAGCCAGCTTTGTCTCACCGAAGCTGAACCTGAAATTATCTCCCATACCATCAAACATGTCCTCAAACAGAGAACGGGAATTATCCTTACCTCCTTCCGGCACAACAATATCTCCTTTCAAAACAGGCCTTCCAACAAGACCTCTCTTGAAAATATTAGGGTTGTTAACCTGCATCATCACGCCTTCTTCAGCAGGAGCCAGTGTGATCTGCTCTGCTTCCTTAAGCTCTACTTTTTCAACTTCAACATGTTCCCCAAGGCTTGTACCTGCGTTCTTACGCATGTAGCCATCCATCCTTGCGATTCCAAGGCCTTTATCTGCAGGATAGCTTCTGGCCACTCTTCCCACGGTTTCGTGGCTTCCTTCAAGTTTTACCGAATCTCCTTCCCTTACCTGAAGTTCTTCCATGATTTTGCTGTCTATACGTACTATGCCTTTGCCAACGTCCTGCTGGGCGTTTGGAGGAACTTCTCCTACACGTAGCCGGACTGAATCATCTTCTTCGTCTGCCATTTTAGTTTTCACCTTCTTCCTGTATTTTGTCAAGTATTTCTTTCTCGTCGATAAGTACTGTAAAACAGTGGTATGAGACTTTTTCTCCCCATTCTTCGAAGTATTCAACTACGCGGTCTGCTGCTTCTTCAGGAACTATGAATACAGAATCATCAATCCTTAGATGAGGTATTTCATCCATTAAACCATCTTTCTCGTATTCATATCTCTTACCGTTACGTTTCACCGTCTGAGTATAGCCAAAGAGGCCTCTGTAGAACTTATTCCGTTCATAAACTGACTCAAAATTTTCTTTCTGAGTCCTGTAAGTCAAAAGTGTGGCTGACTCTTCGGCCATACAGTAAATTTACTGGTGCTGAACCTTTAAATCTTTTTTATTTATGTCAGTAAAAAAAGTTCAGGAAATACTCCTCCCGTTTGAAGGGCCTCGAATGATAAAAGATTTCACAGCAGTTTAATGCAGTGTGAAGATAGACAGGCTGTCAACAGGATGTGAATCCATAGACGAACTCTTGAAAGGGGGAGTGGAGAAAGGCATAATCACAAACGTGTACGGAGAATCGGGTTCAGGGAAAACCAACTTCGCAATACAGCTTGCAGCACAGGTAACAAAAAAAGGAGAAAACATAGCCTACATCGACACAGAAGCAGGGTTCTCACCTGAAAGATTTCTTCAGATAGCAGACGAAAAGGCCTTAGAAAAGGTTAAGATGAAAGAACCTCTTGACTTCAAACAACAGGAAGAAGCAATTAGCTCTCTACCGGACTATGTGGAAGAAAAGGATATCAAATTAGTAGTGGTGGACTCAGCAGTCTCTCTCTACCGTTTACAGGTGAACGGAGACAATGCCTCAGAAATAAACAACCAGTTATCACAACAGTTCTCAGACCTGTCCAAAATAGCTAGAAAACACAATATACCTGTAGTGGTGACTAACCAGGTCTACACAAGCTTCGATGAAGAAGAACTGGAGCTTGTAGGACGAGACGTACCTAAATACTGGAGCAAATGCCTGCTCAAACTATCAAACAAAGAAGAAAACGTCAGAAAACTCGAAATAACCAAACACAGATCAATGCCGCAAGGCGAAAACACCTACTTCAAAATAACCAATCAAGGCCTCCAAAAAACAGACCAGAGCCTATTCTAAACAAGCCGGCGCTCCAACCCTGCTATTTATAAAAATAAAAGAAGCAAAGATAGCTTCATGTCCACAGGAAATACAGAAGGGCATAGTATAACAGGCCTTATTCAGTCAACCATGGGTGGACGCGTTCTGCAGTATAGAAAGGCTTAGATCAAATCTTTCACCGGCTTTCAGTTCTGCTAAACTTGACAATCTGCTATCTTTGGTTCTGCTGAATCTGCATCTGCTGCTAATTCTGAAATAGTCTTTCTTGCTTTCTAAGTCTTAGACAGGCGAGGAAAGCTTCTTCCTATTCCAATGTGATACAAAAATGACACAAAACAACGCCATGCAAACAGTACAAGATAGAACAGCTTTCAAAATCTTTGAATCTAGAAAAAAGGCCTTTAGGTGTTCTTATGTCGTCTGCTGAGGCCGTAAATGTGGGGTATGCGCGGCGAGGAGATACAGGAGATATAGTTGGAATGTTTGAAGATGAGTACGATACTTACTATGGTAACTTTGTAGATGAAGAGGATTTGATGGATCAGATTATTGGTATGCATCAGTCGATTGAGAGAGGTGAAGTGCCTGATGAGGAAATTTTCGTGGTTAGGGATGGTGGTGAAGCGGTAGCTGTGGCTGCGGCCAGTCATGAAGGTGGTTGGTCTGAGATAAAGTCTGAGATGGTGCATCCGGATTATAGAGGTGAAGACTTGGACGGCGAATCATTCTTCAGAAAGGTTCTTGAAAAAGCAGACGGTGCAGCAGTCGATAAAGGACAGAATAGGTATTCTGTCTGTGTCTCAAATGGTGAGGCAAAGACTCAGAAAGCTAAACAAGATATGGGCTATGTTCCTGTAGGATACGGGTTTTTGAAGCATTTTGTAACGTATGATGGAAAAGGAAGGGAGTCCACAGCTTTCATGGTGGACGGAGACTTCTCTGAAGAAGGAGAGGTTTACGTGACAGGGGCTCTCACCGGTGCCGTGGATCAAGCCTTAGAGAATTTGGAAGGCCATGGCGTTGACAGAACAGTTATTCAAGACAAGGGTGGAAAGGATCAATACTTCGACTTCAAAAAGAAGGAGATACCGGATTTTGATATGGCCAAAATAGAAGCTGTCCCTATAGGCCAGGAACCGGTCCAGGGAGAAAGTATTGTAGATTACCAGGAACTAGTGAGCAAGGTAGAAGCTGTAGAAAATGATCCGCAGTACGACTGGGTAGGAGTATCCTTGAATGCAAACCATCCTTCAACTGCCTCTTTAACTGAAGAGTTTATGGATATGGGCTTCACCTTTGAACGTTTCCAACCAGATGGAATGAACAATGCTTCCAGCGATGTTTTAGGCCTCCAAGCAATGCCTGAAGAAGAATGGAAACGACAGGTGACAGAAGACACCTATCAAATCATACAAGAAACTCCAGGCCTTGATGCTAGAGTTGAAAACACTCAAAACTTCTCAGGCACAAAAGTACATGATGTAAGGATAGAATCCTGAAAAACCTATTCAAGGCCTTACAGTTATACTTTGTACAGGAGACCTGGTAAAAAATGGAAGAAAGTAAAGAAGAACTTCTAGAGCTCACTGAACAGCTTTGCAAGTTTAAAACCGTTAAAGGAAACAAACAGGAGATGAAAAAATGTCTTGACTTTATCGAAGACTACTACTCTGACAGCGACTTTGTTACAAGAAGATACGAGAGCGAGAACAAAGAATCTCTTGTTGTATCCTTCACAGATACTAAAAGCCCGGAAGTACTGCTTCATGGACATATCGACGTTGTAGAAGCAGATGAAGAAACCTTCGCCCTAGAGAGGGAAGGTGAAAAGCTGTATGGAAGAGGGACGGCAGATATGAAGTCCGGCGTAGCCAGCATGATGAAACTGATGAAAGAGTTCAGAGAGGAAAAACCGGATATCGCATTAATGATTGTAACAGATGAGGAAATAGGAGGTTTCAACGGTATCGGACATCTTCTGAATGAAGAAAACTACAGAGCAGATTTTGCAATCAGCGCAGAACCTAACAAAACCGAGGGAAACCTTGACATAGGTATAAAACAGAAAGGCGTCCTCCAACTGAAGATAACTGCTGAAGGAAGAAGCGGACACGGCTCCGCTCCATGGAAAGGCGAAAACGCAGCTGAAAAACTGATTGACAAATATCAAAACGAGATAAAGCCTTTATTCCCGGATCCAGAGAAAAGAACCTGGGACACAACATGTAACCTGGGAATCATAGAAGCAGGTGAAGCAACCAATCAAATACCCGGAGAAGCAATGATGAAACTAGATATCAGATGCTCCAACGAATATCCTTCCAAAGAAGTACTGGAAGACATTAAAGCAGTAGAAGGAGTTGAAGTAGAAGAAGTCCTCCTCAACGAACCTATGGTAGACAATGAAAAACAAAACCCTTACATACAGAAACTGAAAACAGCAGCAGAAGAAGCAACAGAAGAAAAAGTAGAACTAACAAAGAAAGACTGGGGAAGCGACGTCAGATTCCTGACCTCTAAAAACATTCCTGGCGTAGTATTCGGACCAAAAGGCTACAACTGGCACGCCCCAGACGAATACCTCGACACTTCAAAACTCAAGGCCTTCCACAACTCCCTCAGAAAATTCATTCAAAAAGTAGAGAAAGAGAAAACATAGAAGGCCTCAAATACAGATTCTTTTTTAAACTTTCCTCAGAAAAGGAAAGATATGAACTCGGCAACCACAGGTGGACGCTTTATCCTCCGGGAAACTGTATCCCTG
>JBDGSI010000041.1:0-12426 GCA_042217615.1 Candidatus Nanohalobium sp. | reverse complement strand
GTGACAGGTTCTTCCAGTGGACGATCCAAGATCCTTCAGGATCCTATGTCTACGCGGTACCGACAGGAGATTCAAATGATATCAGCAGCCTTGCAACTGTTTCAGATGGAAATGAGATTTCGGTTACAGGAATCGGCTCAGCAGCTGGTGTTGAGAACGCTTCCAATACGTTTAACACTACGGCAACGTTCAACGGTGCAGGACTAAGTTCTAGCACCAAAGCTGTTACCACACAGTCTGACAGCGGAACTTTCACTACATTCCTGTTAAATGACACAAGTTCAACCACACCTAGCCCGGTTTACGCCTCTGAAGCACTGAACGACAAGGCAGGGTTCGACAGCAATCTCTATGACTACCAGCTGCTTGCTGGTGACAAGGGGGGAGACGGAGAAACATACGAGTTCTACCTAGAGCTCAGCTAGCTGATTAAGGCCGGTCAAGAACGCTTATTTTTCTCTTTTTTCTTGACTTGATCTGTGGAAAGACAGTTTTTACTCTTATAAAACTCCAGTTACAAACTGTTCTTAAACTTATAAGGTGTGAAACTTGAAGGTCACAAAAGGAAAGACGGTGTTGGCGGCGCTGGCACTATTATTTTTCATAGGTTTTTCAAGCTCTACTGTTGTGGTCAACTCTCAGGACTGGAAGGATGTTCATTCGGGGATGCAGTACGCCGATTTTATCAATGAGACGCCGCATGTCGTGACTTCAAGTGGTGCAGAAGAGCTGTTCAAGGTTTTGCCTAAAAATGAGGAAGTTACTGTTCTTCAGTCGGAAACCCAGCCTTACGTTGCCAACCTTGAATCGCAGTTGACAGCCAGAGGATACAAGGTGGAGGAAGTAATACAGATTGAAAACGGCAATCAAGAACTCATACCAGAAGGCACAGAAAATTTTGTAGTAGTGCAGGAAGGAAATCCTGCCGCAAGCCTGGCAGCGGCACCTCTTGCGAACAATATGAATGGGTGGGTGCTGATAGCAAACCCGGAAAATATTGACAGCGTTAAAAACATAGTTGAAGACGCTGAGAATGTTGTAATGGTGGGAACATTCACTAGAGAGGTTAGGCAGGCCCTGGAACAATTAGCAGATGAAACCATAATTGATCCGAATAAGTTCAAACTCTCCACAAAGGTAGCTGAAAGAATAGAAGAAGAAAGAAAAGTCGAAAAAGTGATGCTTGCGGACGGAAGCTTCCTTGAAAGAGATATCATAACCACTAAATCACCGGTGCTGCTCAGCGGAACAAATCTCCTCCCAGAATCTATACAAAACTACATCCTAGGAAACCAGGATATAGGCTCAGTCTACATCATAGGAAGCCAGTTAACAACAGTCGGGGAAACACTCAAAGACAAACTAAAAGATGAAAACAGGAATACAAGTGTATTCGTCAAATATGGACAAGGCCGTAGAGACACAGGTATAAGGCCTTTAAGCTTCTTTGATTTGCCGACAGGAGATGTAGAGCTTAGAATTGACTCTGCGGAATATGATCCGCAGCAGGAAAAACTTTACGTCACGTTTACCAACCTTGGATCTGCTAACATGTATGAACTCACCAGTTTCACGGTGAAGAGTAATGGAAAGACAGTGGCTTCGGGAGGCGATGAGGAACCAAAGTTTATAGGCCCTAATTCTTCTATTACGGTAGGATACGATGTAGAGCTTTCTGTAGAGCAGGCTAAAAATGGCGAGGTTGAGTTCACAACAAGTTACGGGGAGAGACCAAGTAACTTGGACACGTATGTTACAAGTCAGGAAGAAGGGGTTTTCGGACCGCCTTACACGCTGGAGATATCGGTAGCGAATATTTCAGATCGGTCAAGATTACAGGTAAAGAAGATTGTATACCTGAAAGGTGTGGAACGTTTCAAAGTGGTTGTTGAGAATACAGGAAACGTTACAGCCTACGCAACCGCCAACATTCTCAATGTCACGGTCAAAGGCCAAGAAAAATCTTTCTCCACAGATAGAAAAAAAGTTAAACCAGGTCAGAAACTACAGCTTTACGCTGCTGCATCCCTGGATAGAATAGACCTTCAACAGAATAAGAAGATAACGGCAGAAATCCGGTATGGGGAGCGGGAAAACCAGCTCCTGAAGTCAAAAGAAGTTACCAGGGACTTCAAATCCCGGTCAGGTTCAATTGCAGGAATGTTTGCCTCCAGTCCAACAGCGGCAGGAGCAGTAATCCTGATCATACTGGCAGCTGCAGGGATCTACATGTACAGGAAAAAAGGTCTTGAACTCGATATCGACTTGAATAGAGGCTCAGAAGACGAGGATGAGGAAGAGTTTGACGGAGATTTCACGTTCAAGTAGAGAATCAAAATGAATAAAGGCCTGCTACCGGGAAACAGTGTTATGAGGTTTGAATGGAAAACAGTTCTACTAGCGTTTCTTTTCTTGTTCAGTTTCACCTCGGTCTCAGCGGATGTTGTGATTAACTCTGATAACTGGAGGGAGGTTGCGATAGGAATGAACTACGCCGAACTGAAAGGCGAAGATTTCAGGATCATAGATAATCTGGGAGAGGCAAAGCTAGCTCCTGAAATCGTGGAAGAGCCGGTGGTAGTACTTGAATCACGGAGAAGCCAGACAGTAGAGAACTATGAAATGTTCCTCAAGAACCAGGGTTTAAACAATGTAGAAACACAGCAACTTGATTTAAACTCTTCCTACAGCTTTTACAACCAGTTAGAAGACGATGTAAAAGGCTTCCTGATAGTTAAACCAGGTTTCAGTGAGGAAACAGTTATAGGCCTTCCTGAAGCATCAAGGAAGAACTACTTGCTGCTTTACTACAGTAAAGGCAGAACTGAAGAATTCTTGAACCGTCACAGCAGTAAAAAAGCGGTTTTCGTAGGTGGGTTTCCGGAGCGGCCGTGGAAAAAGATAGAAAACAACTATAAGACAGTAACCGAAGGAAGTGCCTTAAACAACAGCTTGAAACTAGCTGAACCGTATCTTAGAGAGAGTGAAGGGGTTAAAGCCGCAGCAGCCGCGTATTTAACTAAAGGCCTTGCTCAGAAAGAACCGGTTATCCTTCTAAAAGATGTTGAACGTGTTTCAAACTTCTTAGAGGAAAATAATGCAAACTTTATAGAGATTATAGGCCCGGAAAATGCAGTATACGGTACTAGAGTTAGAGAACTAACTAATGGAGATGTCAGGGCAATTGTCAAGACAGCAAGAACATTCACAGGTAATCCAGAGCTCTCAGGCAAGGAAGTGCCGATACAGCGGATACAGGCAAAGCCTAGAACTACAGAGATAAAAATTCGAAATGCATATCACTATAAAAACAAGATAGGCCTTAAACTGGCGAATACAGGAACAAGTACCGCAGAGTTTAACATAGCAGGGATTGAAACCAGCAATCCAGAAGCCAATCCATCAGTCAACAGCTCCAGGTACTTCTTAAAACCAGGTTCGACCCTGATACTTGAAGCAAGTTACTCTAAAAAGGAGAAACCTGAAAAAGTTGAAGTACTTGTCTACAGAAAAGGGGAGGCCTTAAAACTGAGTAGTTCTGTACAAGAAAAGTCTCGAGGCTTTGTCAAGCCAAGTTTGGAGACTGGGGATCCTGTTTATATTGAAGAAAAGCGAGTTATTAGAGTACCTGTGAAAAATAAAGGGGATGAAGGCCTTAACGTCTCGGCTTTTATAACAGGGCTGGAGCTGGGGGGCAGGGAGTTTGTTCTTGAATCTTCAGAGAGTTTAGATGCAGGAGAGTCTGGTGAGCTTGTTTTCAGCGCTTATCTATCCGAAGAGGAGAGAGATCAGGCCTTTAATTTGTCTCTTGCAGCAGGAGGTTCCGAAGGGTACATATGGATAGGGTCTGAAAGAAAGAAAATTGAGGGTGTAAAAGGGATTGCAGCGTTTACAAGAAGCAGGACGGGGGTGGCGGCAGTTGTACTGGTTTTAATCCTGGTTATATACCTTTTCAGGAGATTTGAGGCAGGGAAGAAACTTGATATAGCCGAGTTTTATTAACCTCGCCGGGGAACTTTTCTACAATGCTTTTCACAAGCCCGGCGAGCCAGGTCTCGGGTATAGTAGTGGTTGTAGCCGTAGCAGCACTGTTTTCCCTTCTTGTATACTTTCTGAGAAAGGTGCTGAGGAAAGAGGAAGAGCTTGAGGAACAACACCGGGAGATAGAAGAGGATCTTGAAGAACTGAGACGTGAGAACGCATTTGACAATGGCTCTATATCAGATGAGGAAGTCTTTGAGGATAACATAGAGTCCCTGGCGGACCAGCTCTTCCACGCCTTAAAAGAAAAGCACGGTTTCAAGGTCACAACATTTAAAGAGATGGTTCAAACACTTGAACAGACTGAAAAAGGTGATGAAGAACTTAGGGAAGAGCTTATCGACTTCTTCAAGCTTGCAATAAAGCTTGAGTACTCTGAAAAGGACTTAAGCAGAGAGGAAGAAAGAGAGGTCAAGAAAACAGCCAAAGATCTTATCAAAAGAACGGGACAACTCCCATAACAGCTAAGGCAAAGTAAAACAGCAGTAAGACCTCTACAGCGACAACTATGTAGACATGTGTATCCCAGTCTTCAGGCAGAAACTCCGAGTCTGTCCCCCCGATTTTTTCTTTTAAGGCCTTTACTATCTTAAGGTGTCCTGAGGGCTTTACAGATGCAAGTTTTTCCTTTGTTTCGTTTTTCTCCTCTTCTTCAAGTTTCTCGCCGTAGTCTGGCAGAAGTTCGTCGTCTGTCAAGACCTTTTCACCGTCCAGATAGTTATGATTGTCCAGATGATAAGTATTATAGGCAGTATGCCTGAAGTTGCTCTATCAAGAAGGTTTTCTTCTTTTACTTTGATTCGGACAGGTGCGAAGCCTGCTGCTTTTTTCTTGTCTGTGTTGAGGACAAATACTCCGCTGCAGCTGTTGGCATCGCTGGATATCTCCACTTGAAATTCAAGAGTATCTCTCTCTCCTTTATCCAGGCTGTGCGATCCCTTAACACTGTTTATACAGTTATCGGCCTGTCTCACTTCTAGGGTAATGTTGCTGTAACTGTAGTCTCCAACGTTATCAACCAGGAACGCAACCTCAGATGAAGATCCGGCGGTGAACTCTATGAAGGAAGGAGAATCCACTATTTTCAACCTGTGAACCTGCTGCCTGGGCTCCACTTCTACACTAAGCACTTCAGTATCGAGAACTGCCCCGGTAGAGCTGTATATCTTGTAAGGTATATCATAAGTACCAGGAACCTCATCCTTCCAGACACCGAGTAAGGCCTCTCCGGATCTGTTAGATCCTGGAGGCACCGATAAATTAACAGCAGAGGAAATCCATCCTTCAGGAGTCTCAGATCCTACAGTAACAATGCCTGAAGGAACCTCGCCTTCATTCTCAACTGTGAAGTTTACATTAAAGATTTCGCCCTGCTGTAAAATAGCAGAGTTATTGTCAAGAAAGAGATTCAAGTCAACAGGGGACGGCTGAGGCTGTGGCAAAGGATCTGGAACAGGTTCCGGCTCTGGCTGAGGCTCAGGCTGCGTACCCTCTCCATCTCCTTCTCCTGAACCTGTGCCTTCAATCTTCTCTCCGTAAGCCCCTATAATCGAAAAATCAGTGAGGTTATTCTCTGCGACAATAAGCCTGTCCTCAGGATCTACATTTGTCTCAAGACTAGAAGCAGTTAGATTATCCTTGCCTAGAACCTTGTCAAACTTGTAAAGGGTAACAGGATTAATACTGGTCTTAACAATAGGTTCAAAGTTAAATCCAAAACTTGAGGCCTTACCATTGCCCAGCTCCGTGACGTTGACGAAAAGATCCATGCTGAAAAGATTGTCAGTAGGGTTCTCAGGAGCTTCCTCAACGTTTACAAGATCAACGTTTTCCACATAACCTGTTACAGGGCCGGAAGGTATACCGGCCTCATCTAACCTTACATTTGAATTCCGAGCTCTAATCGCCTTCTGGTTATTGCTCAGTGTAATTTCTCTTATAGCAGATGAGGAGTTCTCAGAGTAAATACCCTGCTTATTCGCCTGAGAGGAAAGGCCTTCCACGTTTATAGAGTTACTGTTGTAGATACAGATACCTTTCCTGTACTGCTGGACTTTGGCCCCGCTAATATACACTCTTTGAGAGTTATTTATCGTTAAAGCACATTTATCTTTGTTCATGCTCTGATTGTTGTCGCCGTCGATGGTGTAATTGGCAAAGTCGAATGCAGAATCCTCTATCTCCTTGACCTTAACACAGGAAGCCTCCTTGTTGTACTGAGAACCGTTTAAAATGTAGTAAGAGTTTGACTTATTCAGGTTTCCGCACTGATTGACTGCCCGGGTCTTCAGCACCAGCATCCCGTTAACATAAACCCTCTCTCCTCCCTCAAAAAGCATTTTAAAACTCCTGTAATCTCTGTTATCCATGACTCTCTCTGCAACTATCTCATCATCTCTGTTAACAACTGTCAGGAAGATACTGTCAAAGTAACGAGAATCTCCTTTACCGTAAATAGTGTTTCTGTTCTCATCCTCAATCTTATCTAGTTTAAGATCTGTAAATCCGTCAAGCCTTCTGATCCTTACTCCCAGCTTGTAATCTCCTTTGAAAGACTGGTTAAGTTTGGTCAAATTAGCTGGAGAAGAACCGTTTACAAGGCCTATAAACGGTTTTCCTGGGAATTTCGCCCTGAAAGCAGAGATATCTATGTCAACTGAGGTGCAGTCTCCGGTGAAGGAAGGTATCTCAGCAGGTTTTGAGAGAATCGGTGCAGTAAGATTTTTGGACTCTGACCCGTAGTATAGCTGGATCTTTTCTCCCTGGAGGCCTTGACCGCAGACACGGGCGTAGACGTTAGGATTTGTCAGGGAGTTATCGGTGTAGGACCGGCTTGACAGTATATCATCAAATGGTTCTGAGGAACTGGCTCTGTCGAAAGAAAGGTTTACTTTGTCGCCGGTGCTGTTGACGAGAGAAGCGTTTATCCCAAGGACAGAAGGGGTGAAAAATACTGCTGCCAAGATCAAAAAAGATTTTCTCTTCATTGAGCGACCTCCCAGAAGTTGGAGAAGATGCTATGGATGGTATTCATGGCTGTTGAAGCGTACGAGTTGATGTTAGGAAGATCTTTATACTCAGCACCGCTAGGAAGCTCGTAATAAGATTCATACTTGACTTCCAGAGGATATCTATCGCTTACTGAGCCATTAACTAGGAACTTGATCTTCTCGCCTTTATAGTTCTCCCCTTTCAGGTAGATACTGTAGTTCAGTTTATCCTGTATCTCCAAGTGGCTGTACTCATCTTTCAATAACACGTTGCCTGTAGGGATCAAAGTTATTGACGCCCTACCGTTTTTACCTGTTAAAAACTCTACCTCATTAACTACATCGATACTGTAGTTTTCAATGCTTCCCCCAGCATCCCTACTGTACATCTGGGAGGGAGCGAAAGAACTCATAGCATCCTTCTCAACCACCGTAAAACTTGAGTTCGGCAAGACCTCTCCCTCCGAACTCTCCGCAATCAATGTGAAATTATAAGGTGTGCCTGCAGACAAAAACTCGTTCTCACTTACACTCTTCTCCACACCATCAACCCGTATCTCAGGCACCACTACAGGCCTTAACTCAAAACTCTTCGAACGGGAAGAAGTTTCGTTCAACTCCACAATATCATCCTGAGAATCCGGGTCAACATTCACAGTGTAAACACCGGACTTTCCCTTAGCATCCCAGCTCACCGTCTCCCGGAAATAACCTCCGTTCTCAGGTAAAACCCCTGAAACACCAAGCAACTTACTGTAGACAAGGCCTCCGCTCTGATTCCTCACAGTAACGTTTACGTTGAAATCTGAGGTAACAGGTACACTACCATTATTAGCAATGGTAAAATTAACTCTCTGAGTCTCAGAGTAGTAAACAGAATTATTCCGAAGTTCCATAGAGGAGACAGCCAGATCCGCTCCAACTTCAACTTTATCAAAGTAAAGCCCGTTTACCACGCCGTAACGCGTAAAAGTTTTCTGATCATTTACATTGGCCTCAGCAACGTCAAAACCAAAACTTGGAAAGCTGCTAGAACTTACAACAGAACCCACAGGACAGCTATCTCCATAACGATCCATGCAGAAACCGACAACCAAAGGCCTTTCAGGGCTTACACCTCTGTCAGAGGCAGAAGGATCATAAGTAAAGTTTCCGCTGTGACCGACTGCAGTAATGTTGTAAAAAGTATAATCAATCTCATTTGAATCGTAATCGTACATTGCTTCTCCGTTAAACCAGCCTTCAGCTCTTCCATCCAGGTTGATGAAATCAGGGTTAGAGCCATCGCTGCTACTGGATACAAGTAAGGACAGATTTCCAGGGTGAGCAGCTATATCAACTTCAGGAGTCTTCCCCGAGAACTCTGACGGAGAAACCACGAAACCGCCGAGAGAAGTCCTGAGACAGCTCCTGCCATTGAATGAAACAGGTTCACCGGTTACAGGAAGATCACTGCTCCCAGCCTCATAAGAATTAACCGAGAAAACAGGTGAACCACTGCTGTTAACAGCATAACTAAGACCTACATACTTCTGGCTGGGAAGAGTGCCGTCGTCCCTACAGATCATCGCTCCAACATCAGGATTCTTCCCTAAAGCATCCTGATAGTACGCATTCGTAGTAGGAGGACCTATCTCATACTTCAAACCAGAAACCTTGCCAGAAGGCCCTACAAGATAGCTGTCTAAGCCAGAGGCTGAACCTGCCAGACCTAGTAAAACAACTGCAAAGACTAAAGGCCTCAAGCAGTTCTTCATCATGATTTACCAGCAGCGTACATACTATTCAAAAGCTGTTTGACAGCATTTATTCTTTCGCCAACCCTTCTGGAATCAAAACTTACAGCGACACCATCCCTTACACTGGAACAGGTACCAGGAACCAGCTCAAACTCTGACTCAAAAACCTTGCCTCCTGAACTGTTAAAGGCCTTCAAAGAAATATTTCCCTCTCTTTTAGTAGGTATAAACAACGTTTTCTCTCCCGCAGAGAAATTTCCTCCGCTGTGAACAGTAGTATCCTGGCCTGAAGGAGACATTAAAAGAATGCTGCCGTTTTCAGCAATACTGTACTTGTCGGCACCGTCGACCTCAACCAGGTAAGGCCTCCCTCTAACAACTTTCTTCGTTCCTCCGCTGCTTACAGAAAGCTTGAAGGCAGTTTCCTGGTTTAAAGAATGTGAAGCACAGTCAAAAACAGATCTAAGCTGGTTAACATTCTCCTTATACCGGGAAGAGAACTGGCTTAAACCTATATCGCCTGGAGAAGGCCCTCCGGGCTTAAGATACTCTTTGCCTATCTCAAGCTGCTCTATCCTCGTAAAATAATCTGATTTAAAGGCCTTCAACCGGAGGCTGTAGTTTTCACCTGTCTGATAGCCTGTAGGGGTTACAAGCAGCTCCTGTGTATGGCCGCTGCTTGAGACGGTTTCAAGACGGGCTTCACCAAATCCAGAGGGCAGGAAAAGATTATTGCCGTTTTGCTCGGCGACAGAGATATTTGCATCAGTCAGTTTCTCACCGAAAACAGTTTTGGTCTTAACTTCGAGTCTGTAAGGCCTTCCAGGAAACTTGAAACTGGAGGACTTATCTCCGTTTATCCATGTGGTCATGTTTATAGGGTCGCTTGTCGCTAACTGGTAGAAACTGTAGGTTGAGGTGTCTGCCATAGGCAGAAGGAACTGGAAGTTGCAGCTTCCGCCGCTGTAACAGCTGCTGTACCTCTGAGTATCTACTATGAAGACGGGGTGTTCTTCGCCGCCGGTATTGTACTTCAATAGGTAGTAATCAATACCTGTCTGCAGAGACGTCTTCAAAGCAGTGTATTTCTTGTCAAGAACCTTTATCTCGGCTTTCTGTTTAAATGTTTCATCAGGAGCATCTGAAAGATCTTTATAGTTGGGGTAGAATTCAGGATAACTATTTTCTGGAAAGAGCTGTCCTTTATCAACGTCCTGAAGCGAAGTGTTTGCAAGCTTTGTCTTGTTAAACTTTTCTCCGGTTACAGGCATGGCAGCGTAGTAATAAGGATCTCTCAGGCGTCCTGGTAAGTCAATTTCATTCACTTCTCCGGAGTCAGAGCTATCTAAATTTAGCTTGTAAACTGGCTCTCTTCCTATATCTTTCCACTGTCCAACTTCTCCGGAGACTCCGGTCCATTTACTGGAAACTGCATCGGTAGAAATCACATACTTACCTATCTCCCCTGCAAGTTGGTCCATAAGGCCTGCTGAAGCTCCTGCCACAAGGATTACTAAAAACAGTGACACGAGACCGGTCTTAACACGTTTCCCTGAAACTGTTGACTGGCTCACGTTAAAAGATGAGGCTACTTCGATTTAAAAACCATAATAAGCCATGGCAAAAATGAGTCTCCATCAGTCGAGTTCTATGTAAAGACTGTATTCAGCAGTATTTCCATTATCCTCGGGAAGAATCATCTGGTAACCAGACTCCTGCACATTTTCACCGTTCCAGAAAGTCCTACTGGAGTCTGTGCTGACCTCTCCAGCAAAGAAATAATTAGGGTTAGTCGTATTATCCGCTACAAAAGCTGTAGTCCATACCTCGCTTCCCGAACCGTTAAGAGTCTCTGCAGCCACCGTACCTATAACCTTGGAATCCTGAGTAAACGAACTGATATTAGCTGTAGAATCAAAAGTAACTGCTGCACGATCAGAACCATTCTCAACAAAACTGTACTCGGATTCAAGATCAGAAACAGTAGTTGAAGACCAGTTACCGCCGAAATCAATGTCAGTGTTCGTAGCATACACATACCTGGCGTCAGAACTCCACTCATAAAGCCTATTACTTCCGTTACCGAGGATTAAATTACCGGTAGCCTCTCCGAAAAGGCCTGCCCAGGAACTGGTCGGCTGATTCGCACTCAAATTCGCATTAAGTATCTCACCTGCTCTCAAACTTTCAGAATCAGGTCCAGAAGGCTGAAAAGGCCCAAAACTCTCCTTGCTCTCGACACTGGCCGCACCAGCCTCTTTCTGCGCCGCAGCCACAGAAACCATCAAACACAGACCGGCTAACAACGCTCCTAACTCAAACAAGCTCCTACTCATACACTAGGTAAAACAACTCTCATCCTCACTTAAAATACATGTAGTCTGCTAAAAACCAGGGAAAAACTTAAGGCCTGAAACACTGCAGATTCCATATATTTCCCAACAGTTCCTATAAGGCCTTCAATCTACTTACCATAAAAAATCGCATTCTTAAAACTCACCTTCAAAAACACCAACTACACACCAGAAAAGTATTTCAGGCCGAGTAGCTCAGCCTGGGAGAGCGCTTGACTGAAGATCAAGTTGTCCCCGGTTCAAATCCGGGCTCGGCCAACTGGTTACGCTCAGGTTGGCACGCAAGGCAGGGTTCCAAAGAACCCTGCATTATGATGATCAAAACATAGATTCTTGTAGAATCTGTTCGAACTAACTTCTTTCTGAAGTTAGTGACTTTCAGAAGTTTAGTTCAAATCCGGGCTTGGCCCATCACTTTTCTATGCTGACAATACCCGTGATTTCTCGCTCTCTCAGGCATCATTTAAGGCCTTTCTTAAGATGTTTCTAAGCGGTATCCTTTCTCATCAAACCTTCGAAACTGTTTTTGTGACTTTCGGGTGTAAAATGATTTAAGATTGTGTCTCAAATATGGAGTAGAGAGGGTGAGAGTGTTTGACCAGTAAGAAGGAGTTGAAAGAAGAAGGTTTCTTTGTCTCCGATTTAGGAAGTAAAGATAAGCAGGGTGAAAAACTTGTTAAAGGAAGTACTGAAAGGTTTGAGGTTGAAATATATGAATTGGATTATGACTTCGGATTTTTAGATTATTTAGGATGGCCTCCTAGGCTTTGGGGAGGAGAAGACTATGTTCTAACCATAAAAAAGGAAGATTTTAGACCTGAAAGCTATGGTTTAGAAGGAGATCCTGAAGAGGTTATGGATTACTTGGAAGAGGAATATGACGGCTTCGATTACTGGTTCAGGCCTCCTCAAAATGAGGAAGAAAAAGGCCCGGATACCTCAATGACAGACGTTATAAGAAGATTAAGTGCTTAAATCTACCATGGATCATGTTCGTAGCCATGATCCTCAGCTCTTTCAATCATATCTTCTTCTGAGGCCTTGTTGACTGACTCCATCTGCCAGTCCTCAAAATCATCATTCATTTTCTTAGTTGCCTCTGCTTCTTCCTTACTCATTACCGAAATATTTGCGGTTTCATCGTTGTAAAGCTCGATTATCCAGTAGTTATCTTCCTCTCCCATATATTATCGCCTCCCAAGTTTCCCTTGAAAAACTGTTTTTCAACCTGATCTTAAATACTCTTTTACATCTCCTCCAAAGGCTCAATACCAAGCAACTCAAGGCCCTGATCCGACACCT
>JBDGSI010000040.1:0-28622 GCA_042217615.1 Candidatus Nanohalobium sp. | reverse complement strand
GGTGACAGTTCCCATCGACACACTTGTACACAAAATGTACACATTTAAATTTTTTTACTCTCGCCTGTGAGGACGGTGCTTCTCAGGCCTATAGAAGGTTTTTGGGAAATAACTTATAGGAAGGTATCAAACCTTGTTTATGGATTTTTCACAGGTGAAAAAAGCTGGGAAGAGTCTGTGGTACCGGTTTAAGGGAGAATGTGTTTTTTGCAAGATAGTTGAAAGCAGAGATGCTCAGGTAGTTTATGAGGATGAGAGTGTTATGGCTTTTGCACCTTTGAAGCAGGGTGTGCTGTCAGAAGGCCATCTACTGGTTATACCTAAGGATCATTATGAAAGCATTTTTGATATTCCGAAGGAGGAACTGGTTGAGGTGGTAGAAACTGTTAAGGATATATCTGTACAGTTGGAGAAGGAAGAATGTTATGACGGGGGTAAATCTTCTCAATGCAAGCGGGAAAGCAGCGCAGCAGTCAATAAGCCATTTCCATTTTCATCTTGTTCCTAGAAGCAGTGAAGAAGGTATGGATCTGTGGCCGGAGACCGGATATAGAGAGGAAAAATATGAGGAGAGATACAGGAAGCTAAAGAGCTTAATTAACTCCTGACCTCTGTAAACTTCTCTACTCCAGATTTTGTTTGGCTATCATTCCAAGGACTATAAACAGTATTGCAAAGACTATGCTGTAGATAATGTTGAAGACCATGTTTCCCTGCTGTGTTATCTTGATTACTGTGTTTGCAAGTGTTGCAAGTGAGAGAGCCGTTACAAACACTAGCAGGAGGCGTTGTGTAAGCATCTGCTCTTTGTGAGTCTTCTTATCGCTGATGAATTCGAATCCTCTTTCTGTAAGTATTATTTCCTCCATTTCTCTCTTGATAAGGCCTTGTTTCTGAAGGTTTTCCATCAGGGTTTCTATCTCTTCTTCAGGATATCCTGTTTTGGCTTCTAGTTCTTTTATTTTGGATCGTTCCATCTCCCAGAACTCTGATTCTTCGTAGATTGCTTCAAGTAGGTCAACCCATTCTTCCTGAGCCATGTATCCTTCTGGTAAAGTTAAGATTTAACCAGTATTTGAAACCTAGGCATTGAGGTTTTGAATAATTTCTTTGATGTCTTTTACAGGGGCTTCTGTCCGGATGCCGGTAGGAGAGAAATGTGTTCGTGAGACCGGATAGCCTTTCTCCTCTATTTCTTGGATAAGTTTTCCTCTTTTGGGTGCCTGTTCTCCAGTGTTTGAGGAAAGGCTGTGTACACCGTAGAACGGTGTCAGTATCTCTGCCTCTGAGTCCAGCCTCTCCAGCATTTCACGGCTCTCCCAGTTTTCAGGCATCTCCTCCAGCATGTCTGAGGTAAACCTTTGATCCACAAACTTGCCTGTCCAGAGAGGTCCTGCAACATCAACTTTTTCCCCACAGTTTGGACAGTGTTCTCTACGTTCAAACTTTCTCCAGAGACAGTTACTGCAGTAAGAAAGGTAGCCAATATTGTCCAAGGCCTTATTTGTTCTTTTCTTTGATTCTGTAACCCTGCCCATTACACGGCTGTAGTGGCGTTCGTGGAAACAGATTTTAGGGTCGAAGCATTTGTCAAACCGTGCAAAGTTCTGGAAAACTTCTTTAATATAGATTCTCAGACCTGTTTCATGCATGAACTGGTTTTTCAAAGGCCTTGAACTGTATCTTCTTCTACAGACTGTAGGGTAGCTGCCTGCCGGTGCAGCGTTATCTGTAGCTGTTAACCCTACAAATGATTGGTGGTTGGCGGCTCTGGCTGTTGAATCCAGGAATTTGGAGAATGATCCGAACGGATCGATATCAATGAAGTTGAAGTAGTTTCTGTACCGTGATAGGAAAACGTTTGCGTCTTCTTCATGTACTGAAGCTGTTAAACTGTTTTTTTCAAGGCCTTTCCTTATGGCTTCAGTTGCTTGGGGATTTGCATCGTTTAAATGGAGGTCGGTGGCTGTGTCTTCTATCCGGAATCCTCTTATCCCTGATGCGGCTAGTGCGTCTGCTGCTCTAAGTTTTTCAAGGCCTGCTCTTTTTTTGAAGACTTTTACCGCTATCTCGGATAGGTCCCGGTTAGTCTTCATCTTGTCATTGAAGAATACTTCAGAGTCTTTGTCCGGAGATTCTTCTTCAGGGACGAAAATTTCAAGGCCTCGCTCCTTCATAAAACTTCTTTGGGTAACTGAAGTTTCATATATGCCTGCAAAGAACGCAGATCATCCAAAACTTTTTTAAGGAGAAGCGTTAGAACTGCTCCGGGCATCCTTTTTAAGGTTTTCAGATCCGGTGTAATGTGTCGGTGATTAACCTTTGGCGGAAGTAGTTAAGGATGTTAAACAGGCGGAAGAGGATGCAGAAGAAATAGTTGAAGAGGCCAGGCAGGAAAAAGAAAGTATTCTTGAGGAAGCCCGTAAGAAAGCCGATGAGATAGTTGAAGACGCAAAGGATAATGCAGAGGAGCGTAGAGAATCAGAGATCTCCAAGTTCAAACGTCAAATTGAAGAGAAGAAAAAGGAAATTATTGAAGAAGGCCGTGAAAAAGCCGATAAGATAAGAGAAGAGGCCTCGAAGAACAGAGATGAAGCTGAAAAACTTCTCAACGATAAGTTCTCTGAGAAATACCTTTAGACAACGGTGATCGAAAATAAAACCAGAAGAGATGACGAAAATTTCTATTACCGCTCCCAAGACACAGCTTGAGGAAGTAGTTGATTCTCTTCACGATTTAGGTCTTCTACATATTGATGAATACGGCGGAGAGCTTGAAACAGGTTCTCCAGGAGATGAGGCGGAGGAGCTTTCACAGTTACTGGTAGATGTTAGATCAGTTCTCTCTAAACTACCTGAAGCAGAAGAAACTGAAGAAATCTCAGTAAATGAGGTAGAAGAGAAGTTCGAAGAAGTGAGGAGCAAGGTAAACAACCTCATCGAAGAGAAGGAGAATATTAAGAGGCAGATTGAAGGCCTTGAGGAGGAGAAAGATTTTTACAAGAAGTTGAAGGGTTGTGACGTTGATTTAACAGAGCTGGACAGTTCTGGAAGACTTGGTTTTTCCGTTGCTTCTCTGGATGAGAAACGTTTTAGAGAAGTTGTTGACACCGACCGTTTTGATATTTTTGAAGGTAAGAAGGCCTCTGTAGTGGTTTTTGACAGCGAGGTTTCTGAGAAAGTTTCCAAGGCTTTATCCGGTTGTGTAAGAGAGTCTTTCCAGATTCCTAATGATTTAAGGTCTGGAAGGCCTGAAAGCGTTGTTGAAAGAATTGAATCCGAGATTGAAGGCCTTGAAGAGGATTTGAAGAATGTTGAGGATGATTTTGAATCTCTGGGTTCTGAGTGGGGTGGCAGGCTTTCTTATGTTGAGGATTATCTTTCTGAAAGGATTGAGAAGGTTGAGGCTCCTTTAAGCTTTGGTACTACCGATAGAGCTTTTATCTGTGAGGGATGGGTGCCTTGTGAGAGTTTTGAAATGCTTGAGGAACGTGTTGCGGACAGTGCTGAAGGCAAGGTTCATATTCAGCAGGAGGATGGAGAGGCTGAGAACGCTCCTGTGCAGCATGATAATTTTGGACCTGTGCAGCCTTTCGAGTCTTTAACTGATTTAATGGCTGTTCCTAAGCCGAATGAAGTTGATCCTTCGAACGTGCTTTTCCTGACGTTCCCATTGTTCTTCGGCTTTATGATCGGTGATTTTGGATATGGTTTGACAACTTTAGCTGTTTTCTATGGAGGTTACAAGCTTCTTGACGGAGGAGAACAGATTTTCAAGTCTTTGATGTATGCTTCGTTTGCTACAATGCTTTTCGGCCTTGCCTTTGGAGATGCGTTCGGCTTCATGATATTCGGTGAGGACTCAGTGCTTGCAGCTCAGTATGGATTAGAGTTCTTCAGCCATATACCTGTGCTGTTCCACCGCGCCCACCATCTGGGCAAGGTATTCACTTACTCTGCAATAATAGGCCTTGTCCACGTAAACATGGGATTCCTTATCGGAGCTTACAACGAGTACTCTCAGCACGGTGTTAAAGAAGCTGTCTTGGAGAAAGGAAGCTGGATAGCATTGGAGATCGGTGCAGCTCTCTGGATTCTTCAAGGGCCTTCAGCAGCAGTCCCTGTAATACTGTTATCAGTCATTGGTCTGGCACTGGGAGAAGGAGTAGAGGGAATTGTAGAGATCCCCTCCTTAATGTCCAATATTTTATCCTACCTCAGGATATTCGGTGTTTCAGTAGCTGCAGTATCTCTTGCAGCAGTTGTAAACAGTATAGCTGATACAGCGTTCGCCGCAGGAGGCCTTTTCGGATTTGCAGCAGGAACCTTAGTGCTTGTGGTAGGACATGTATTTAACACATTTATCAAAATCATAGAAGGCTTCCTTCAGGGAATCCGTCTTCACTACGTGGAGATGTTTGGAAAGTTTTACGAGGGAGGAGGCCGTAAATACTCTCCTTTCGGTTCGGAGGGTTCAAAATGAGTTCTGCCTTTTTCGGCAGATTTAATCTATACTTGAGGTGAAAAATCTACAAATGGCCACAGGTTCAGCAGGAGTAGGAGCCTTTTCCGCAATCGGTGCAGGCCTAGCAATAGGTCTTTCAGCACTGGCGACTGGATGGGCTCAGGCAAAGATCGGAAGTGCTGGAGTCGGAGCACTAGCAGAAGACGACAGCCTATTCGGATCAGTCCTGATCCTTACAGTAATCCCGGAGACAATGGTTATCTTCGGACTGGTAGTCGCGCTGGTAGCAACAGGCTTCATCTAGAAGAAAAAACCAAAAAGAAAGGTCTCTCCACTTAAGGAAGGCCTTCCAAAAACCCCTTTATCTTATTTATTACAACGGAAAGCACGGCACGGAGGAGAAAACATACTATGGGACTTGAAGAAGTTAAATCAGACATTTTGGAAGATGCACGGCAGGAAGCCGATGAAATCATTGAAGAAGCAGAGGAAGAGAAAAAGGAGATTCTGGAAGATGCTAATCAGGAAGCTGAAAAGATCAGGGAAGACTCCAGGGAAGAGATAAGTGAGGAGAAAGAGGCCTTGAGGAAGAAAAGACTTCCTGAGGCAAGGATGAAGGCTAAGCAGGAAAAGCTTCAGGCCAAACAGGATGAACTTGACAAGGTTTTTGAGAACTTCAGGGAAACTCTGGAATCTCTTGACAAGGAAGAGTTAGAGGCCTTCTACGAGAGTGTAATGGAGAAAGTTGACTTTGATGTAGGCCTTGTTGAGGGCAGTGAGGAGTTTGAGGATTTTGTTGATGAGAGAAAACGTGATTTCAAGGTTGTTGATAAGCCTGGTGTTGTCCTGGTATCTGAGGATGGTTCTTTGAGACGTGACTTCAGTTTTGAGAGTGTTGTCGACGATTTCAGGGAAAATTTCAGGAAGGATGTTGCAGGGGTTTTGTTCCCGGAGGTTGAGGAATGAGAGATTATCCTTACATGTCGGCTCGCGTGCATGCTAAGAAGGATAAGCTTCTGGACAGGAAGGACTACGACGACTTGTTGAAGATGGAGCCTAACGATATAGCTCGGCGGCTTGGTGAAGGAGACTACCAGGAAGCTATAGATGAGCTCGGATCCAGATATGATGGTGTAAAGCTTGTTGAACTAGCTTTAGCCAGGAATCTTTCCAGGACTTTAGCCCACTTAATTGAAATAGCTCCTGAAAGAGCTGAGAGAGTTATAAAGATGTACTTGAGGCGTTACGATATTCTAAGCCTGAAACGTTTATTGAAATGGAAGAAATCAAATCAAAAGACCAGGATCCAGGATCTGATGATGCCTGTAGGGCTCTACAGTTTACAGGATCTTAAAGAACTATCTGAAAAAAGCTTTGAAGAGATAAAATCCTCAATAAGGTTCCCAGACTCGGAGATAGACTACCAGGAACGGATAAAAAGCTGTGAAACAGTCTCCCAACTTGAAAACTGTCTGGACCAGGCCTACTACGATGAACTCTCAAGTTTCGCTGATAGAATACGTAACAAGAGGCTTGAAGAATTCTTCAGATCTGAAATCAAGCATCAGAACGTGAAAATGGCTTTACGCCTGAAAAAATACGGTTTGCCGGAGGAAGAAATCAGAGAGAAGCTTATAAAAGCAGAGAACGGGAAAACCGTAGAGAAAATTATAGAGGCCTCAGATTTCAGCGAAGCCTTGGAAATAGTTAAAGAATCTGAATTAGTGCCCAAACAGGTTTCAACAGATTTGGAAGATATTGAGCATGAAATGGAAGTTGTAAGGCTTCAGGAGGCCTTAAAGGTTTTCCACCAGGATCCAATGGGTTTGCTGCCGATTATAGGTTTTATAGTAGCTAAAATTGTCGAGGTAAAGAATTTGAGGGTTTTGATCCAGGCCAAGGAGACAGGGCTTCAAAACCAGGATACAATCAGGAAGAACCTTGTTACAGATCACAGGTGATTTAGAAAGATGAAAGAAGACTTGAAAAAGGATATAGCAGTTTTGGGATGTGAAGAGTTCACTTTAGGCTTTGAACTTGCAGGTGTAAGTAAAACCTTCAATCCTGAAGACTTTCAGAAGAAGATTAAGGCCTTAATGAGTAGAGATGACCTTGGAATTGTGATTGTGGAAGATAAGGATTTGAAAAAGCTTCCTGGACGGATCAGAGAAGATGTGGATTCTTCTGTTGACCCTATTGTTATCTCTTTAAGCCATGATTCTGAAAGCGAGCGTTTGCAGCAGAAAATCAAGAAAGCTATCGGTGCAGACATTACGCAGTAAATTAATACTATTTAAGGTGACAACCAAAAATGAGTCAGACAGATCTTAAAGAACAGAGTTCCAGCGGCGAAATCTACAAAGTTGCAGGGCCTGTAGTTATTGCAAAGGGTATGAGCCCTCAGATGTACGACGTTGTAAGCGTCGGGGAAGAAGGATTAATGGGAGAAGTAATCCAGATCGAGGGAGAGAAAAGCTACATACAGGTCTACGAAGATACTACCGGAGTAAAACCGGGAGAACCTGTAGAGAACACAGAAAAACCTCTGTCAGTTGAATTGGGGCCAGGCCTTCTAGGCTCTATCTACGACGGTTTGCAGAGGCCTCTTCCACAGCTTCAGGAGCAGTCAGGAGACTTTATCTCCCGTGGAGAGGAAGCTGATGGCATTTATCCTGATGAAGAATATGATTTCAATCCTTCCGTAACCGAAGGCGATGAAGTAACCAGCGGAGATGTTCTAGGCCGTGTAGAAGTTAGCTATGGAACCCATAAGATTCTTGTTCCTCCTCATATCGATGGCGGAGTTGTTGAAGAAGTTAACGCAGGTATGAAAACTGTTGAGGACTCTGTAGTTGTGCTTGAAAATGGTGAGGAGATCAGTATGCGTCAGGAGTGGCCTATCCGCCAGGAAAGGCCTGTTGAAGATGATAAGAAACCTGAGATTCCTTTGATAACAGGTCAAAGGGTTTTAGATGGTTTGTTCCCATTAGCTAAGGGAGGTACCGCCGCCGTACCTGGAGGATTTGGTACAGGTAAGACCGTGACCCAGCAAAGCTTGGCAAAGTTCTCCGATGCAGATATCATTGTCTACATTGGTTGCGGAGAACGTGGGAACGAGATGACGGAGGTTCTGGAAGAGTTCCCGGAGCTTGAAGATCCGCAGACAGGAGATAAAATCATTAACCGTACCGTGTTGATTGCGAACACGTCGAACATGCCTGTAGCTGCGAGAGAAGCATCAATCTACACTGGAGTAACGATCGCAGAGTATTTCAGGGATCAAGGCCTTGATGTTGCATTAATGGCGGATTCTACAAGTCGTTGGGCGGAGGCTATGCGTGAAGTTTCCGCCCGTTTGGAGGAGATGCCTGGTGAGAGAGGTTATCCGGCTTATCTGGCTTCTAGGCTTGCGGAGTTCTATGAGCGTGCTGGAAGGGTTGATCCTCTTGCGGACGAGGACCCAGGTTCTGTCTCGATTATTGGAGCAGTCAGTCCTCCAGGCGGGGATTTCTCTGAGCCTGTTACGCAGAACACCTTGCGTGTTGTGAAGAACTTCTGGGCGTTAGACAGTGATTTAGCGGAGAAACGGCATTTCCCTGCTATTTCATGGGATGACAGTTATTCTGGCTACAGTGAGAAGCTTTCTCAGTACTTTGAGGATGAAGTGGACAGTGAGTGGAGTGAAAAGATTCAAAGGGCAAGAGATCTTCTGCAGAAGGATGGAGAGCTTCAGGAAACCGTGCAGCTTGTCGGAAAAGATGCGTTGCCTGACCGGGAACGATTAACACTGGAGATTGCTACAATGATTAAAGAGTTCTTCCTCCAGCAAAACGCGTTCCACGATGTAGACGAGTACTCTCCTCCAGAGAAAACATTCCATATACTTGATCTGATCCTTAAATGGGGCGATAAGGCCTATGAGGCACTTGAAGATGGAGCGATGGTTGAGGACATAATTACTTTGGATTCCAAGAACCGTATGTCTGAGCTCAAGTTCAACGAGAACTATATGGAGCTTAAAGAAGAGGTTCAAAATCAGATGAGAGACGAGTTCAATGAAGTCATCGAACAATAGAGGTGAACATTATGAAAATCAGAGATTTTCAGGATAGCCGAAAACACAGAGGTGTTTTCAACTAATGACACAGAAAGAATACAGGACAATTCAAGAGGTTAAGGATCCTCTTGTGTTTGTAGAGAAAACCGAAAACGTAGCCTACGGAGATATTGTAGAAGTTGAGACAGCAGACGGCGAGGTTAAAACAGGAGAAGTCCTTGAAACTTCCAAGGACGTTGTAGTGATCCAGTTATACGAGGAAACTACAGGAGTAGGGCAGGACGCCCGCGTCCGTTTCATGGATCAGAATGTCAAGATGCCTGTGACAGAAGATCTTCTAGGCAGAGTTCTCGATGGAACAGGAGATCCTATCGACGAAGGCCCAGAAATTATCCCTGAAGAGGAAAGAGACATTGTAGGAGAAGCAATCAATCCTTACAGCCGTGAACTCCCTGAGGACTTCATCCAGACCGGAGTATCCACTATCGACGTTATGAACACGTTGGTAAGAGGTCAGAAACTGCCTATCTTCTCCGGAAGCGGGCTGCCACACAACGAACTGGCTATGCAGATCGCACGACAGGCAGAAGTACAGGGAGAAGACGAAGAGTTCGCAGTAGTCTTCGCAGGAATGGGAATCACAGAAGAAGAAAGCCAGGACTTCATCCAGGAGTTCGAGGAGACAGGCGCACTGGAGAGATCAGTAGTATTCCTGAACAAGGCCTCAGACCCAGCGCCGGAAAGACTGATCACGCCGCGTCTCGCGTTGACGACGGCAGAGTACCTTGCGTTCGACAAAGGCTACGAAGTCCTCGTAGTCATGACAGACATGACAAACTACTGCAACGCACTCAGAGAGGTCTCAGCAGCAAGAGAAGAAGTTCCAGGAAGAAGAGGATACCCAGGATACATGTACACAGACCTGGCAGAGCTGTACGAGCGTGCGGGAATCATCGAAGGCCGTGAAGGAAGCGTAACACAGATCCCAATTCTTTCCATGCCTAACGATGACATGACACACCCGATCCCTGATCTCACCGGATACATTACAGAAGGCCAGATCAAAATCGACAGAGACATGGACAACCAGGGCGTAAGGCCTCCCGTCGATGTACTGCCTTCATTAAGCCGTTTAATGGATAACGGAGTCGGAGAAGGATTTACGAGAGAGGACCACCCCGATCTCTCAGATCAGCTCTACGCACTGTATGCAGAAGGTGAAAACCTGAGAGACCTCGTCTCGATTGTCGGAGAAGACGCGCTAAGCGACCGCGATGAGAAAATCCTGGAGTTCACAGAGCAGTACGAGCAAAGATTCGTAGACCAGGGATGGAGAGAAAACAGGGATATAGAAGACTCACTGGACCTGGCATGGAACCTGCTCTCCATTGTTCCGGAAGGAGAACTTACAAGAATCGACAAAGAAACCAAGAAAGAGTACCTGAAAGTTGAAACCCGTGAAGAAAACCCTGAAAACCAGGGATAAGCAGCAAAGGCCTTCCTTAGGCCTTCTACCAAATCTAAAGTGAAGATAATGGCTCAAGATGTTAAACCTACAAGATCGGAAGAACTGCGTTTAAAGGAGCGTATAGATCTTGCGGAGAACGGGCATGAGATCCTGGAGAAGAAGAGAGATGGTTTAATCCATGAGTTCATGGAAGTAGTGGGAGATGCCCAGGAAATGAATGAAGAGCTTGCCGAGATATACTCCAAGGCCTCGGAGAAGATGAAGCTTGCTAAGATTTACGATGGAGAATCTGCTGTCCAGGCAAACGCTATGGCTGTTAAACAGGATACAAAGATACAGCTTGAAGCTCAGAACATTATGGGGGTCAGAGTACCGGAGATAGAGGCAGAGAACCAGTTGCAGAGAGAGATACTGGACAGAGAGTATGGAATTACTTCCACAACTTCACGTATCGACTCTGTAGCAGACAAGTACGAGGAACTTCTGGAGAAAATCATTGAAGCGGCGGAGACACAGACCAAGATCCTCAAACTGCTTGAGGAAATAGAGAAGACGAAGAGACGTGTCAACGCCCTCGAACACAAGACTATTCCCGAGATGAAGGAAGCCAGAGACGAGATCACACAAGTCCTTCAGGAAAGAAGCCGGGAAGAAACATTTAGGATGAAGAAGATTAAGGAAATGACTGAAGAGGCCTGAAAAAAGGCTTTTTCTCTTCCTCATACTTCTCCTGTTTGGAGATGAAAAAGCACTTACCTGTTCCGAGGGATCAGTTTTTTATACAAGCGCTGGTTTAGAGGTTTTTATGACTTTTATAGAAAGAGTTGAGGAGGAGTCGGAAGGCCTTGATGTCAGCGAGTTAACTGAAGGTTTACGGGAGTTTGTTAAGACTAGTGTAGAGCCTTTTGCAGGAAGTTTTATGGGCAGGGTTTTCTGGCCTCCTGTCAGTGTAGCAGTCCTGGCAGAAGGAGACCACGATGATGTACTGGTTTTAAAGCATGGTTCAACACATGAACTGCCTGGAGGCCTTGTCAAGCAGGGAGAGGATTTGAGAGAGGCTGCGAGGAGAGAAGTAGAAGAGGAGACCGGCTTCGAAGTAGAAATCGGCGACCTGATAGATATCCGTTCAAGAGATGAAGGTGAAAAAGGGATACATTTCTTCTTCCACGGCAAAGTTTTAGGAGGAGAGAAAAACGGTTCCTGGGAAGGCGAACCCGTATTTGTAGATAAATCAGAGTTCGACCAAGTTGACTGGGTTAAAGAACATGAACACACCCATGAGTACCTCTTCCCAGAGGAAACCGGAGAAACCTCTTCAATCCTGTAAAAATCATTTCAAGGCCTGAAAAGGGGTGTAGCCCAGATCAAGGCCTAGAAAACTGCCAAAATGAAATAGGAAAAGGTTCCCAGGACCTCCTAATGCTTTGTACCCTGTGATCGGCTATTAGGCCTTAGGCTTGTTCTTTTTTGCTTTCCTCTGTTTCTGCTTCTTTTTCCGCTTTTTCTTCTAGGTTGGGTACTGCTTCGTCTGGGTCGGCTGCTTTGGCGATTGATGATGGGTCCATGTCTGGTGTCATGTTTTCTGCTTGTTTCTGTTCTTCTTCCTTCATTTTCTGGAGGTCTTCGCCGACGTTGGATACGAATTCTCTTGTCTGGTTTTTGAGTTCGTAGAGTTCTTTTTCGTCGACTTCGTCCATGTTTTTGTCTTTTATCTTCTGGATGACTTTTTCCCACTGGTTGAACATTTCTACGTGTTCTTCGTCTACGTCCAGGTTTTCTGCGACAGTTTCCGGAAGGTCTTCTTTGTCTTCTGGCGGTGTTACGCCTTTGCTTTTGAGTGCGGCGACGTTTGCCTTAAGGAATTTTTTGTAGTCCTGTACGATGTTCTGTACTTTTTTCTTGGAGCCAAGCTGTGAGACAAGTTTGTGCATTCTGCGGACGAAGTCATCTGTTTTCTGCATGTGTTCCTCGATTTCTCCTCCTTTGACTTCTTCCGGGTTCTTTTCTCCCAGGTCTCCGAATTCGAATATTTCACGGGCTTTGTCAACGTACTCCTGTTCGAGCATGTCTTTTTCCACGAACATTTCCTCCAGCGTATCCGGTACGTTCTCCTTTGCTGGAGGTTTCTTTCCCGCAAGCATGATAGGTGCTTGACCAGCGTTTGCCATTGCCTGCTCCAGTTTATGCGGGATGGAGGATCTCAAGTTTTTCTCAGCTTTCTTGTAGCCTGCTGCACCCATTTTAAGACGTTTCTTCACCGATTCACGGGTGCCTGTAATCTTACCTCTTTCCAGCAGTCTCTTGGCGGGCATGAAGATGCCTGTATCGTAGACAGGTTCTCCGTTACGCACTGCTTCGATTGCAAGAGGCTCTCCTTTCCTGAGAGCATCCCAGAACTCGGTCAGGAACGGAAAGTACTGTATAGTTATCCTGTCATCCGTATCTTTGGCAAGCTGAGTAACCTTCTTCCTGATTTTCTTCTTAGCATCTTTTGGAACATCTTTCTGAAGCTTAGTATCATCTAAAACGACAAGAGTATCGATATCAGAGTCATGGCCGTGCTCTCCTTTCGCGACACTACCCCAGACAGCTACAACCTTCACTTTATCGCCCAGCTTTTCATTAAGCTTACTTGAGAACTCCTCAGCAGACTCCATCCGCCTCTCCTGAGACTTCTCACGCATCTCCTTCATCTTATCCTTAGAACTCATTTTCCAAACACCTATACAGAACCATACTTGACGCAAACTTAAAAACCTTTCCGTCTTTTGTTACCATTCAGTAAACAAGAAGGCAGGGTTTTTACTTTTTACTGGAGAAAATACGGCAGAGGCCTACAGGTAAATGATAGAGGAAATGCTTACTCCTCCAAATGTCAGGAACAGTGAAGGATTCGATGAAGAGTTCAACGGTGAAAAGGTTAGAGGCTATCTGTCTGAGAGGCAGGATGAAGGCCTTGACGCCGCTCTTCTGGGTGTACCTGATTACGAGGAAGACGTTTATCTGGAGCAGAGTATCGGGGCTTTAGAGGAGATAGGTTTTAACGGCACAGTCTATGCTATGCCTGACTATGTTGAAGATGTTGAAGAGGCCTTGGACGTTAACGTAGAGGAAATAGATTATGATGGCAGCGGGAGTAGAGCTGAGGATTTAGAGGCTTTAGAGGAGCTGCGTGATGAAGGCAGAAATCTTTTGATGTTTACAACGGATTATAACGTGCCTCGTACCAGTTTCGAGGCCTCGAAACGTTTAGGTCTTGAAGGCCTTGATGACGGCTATTTAACCGGTTTTGACGGTTTTGATGATTTCCGGGTTTCTCCTTGGAAGGGCAGTGTTAAAGGCGCTCTGCATTCTGTAGCAGATTTGAAAGGTTTTACAAGGCCTCTGCACAGTGTTTTGGATTACTGGCCTGGACCCTTGGATCTTGAGTCTGGAGAAGACTTTGACTACAGTGTTAGAGGTGTGGACGGCGGTGAAAATAGTTATATGGTTGCTGGTGCTTCTGTAGTCGGTGATGACAGGGTTTTGCAGAGGAAGTTGAGTATGGAGCGGTTTAAGAATAATGATTCTGGTTACTGGCAGAGGGTTAAGGACTTAGGTAAGGATCTGGCTTCGCGTTTTACTGACATAGTTTTCTAGCGAGTTTACTGGTATTCTTCCTGTTTCCATTCGTTTGGCCGGTTTTCTCCTTGCTGTATTGCAGCGTTGCCGGACCAGGTGAAGTCGAAGCCTTGAGCCTGCAGAAGGCCGTCAAGAGGGTCGAATGCGTGTTCTTCGATTTTTGCCCATTCTCTGTTGTAGTTCGGACGGTCCATTCTGAAGAATTTTGCCATTAAAGCTTCTTTTTCATCTTCATGCGGTGTATCTGGGTCGACTTTGCTTGGGTCAAGCTCGTCAGGAGATATTCCAAGCTCTATCATATCCATCGCCAGCTGTGCCTGAACCACTGTAGCTGTCTGCTCCCCTCCTACCTCGTACATTACGGAGGCTTCCTCACCGGGGTTCTGTGCGAATCCTGCCTCTGCCATGTTGTAAAGCCATTCGTAGAGTTCTACATCTCCTTTTCTGAAAGGTCCATGGGTGTGTCCTGTTCCCTGGCTTGTTTCAAGGCCTGGCTTGGTAAGGTGGTACATCCTTACTATATGGGCTAAAGGTTTGTCTTTGTCGACTTTGACGTTGAAATCCTGTTCTGCCAGCCATTTCTCCTGTTCTATAAGCTTCTCCATTTCTTCCCATGGGTCTACGCCGAACCCTGCAGTGTGCTCCATATCTATAGTGAACTTTACCGGCGAACCATCCAGCTCCTCATCTATACTTTCCTTTCCTCCAAGCTCGCCATCCTCTACTTCTTCTCTGGCAGTGATATTGACAGCTCTGCATGCTGCCACGATATCCTTAGGCCTCCAGAGCTTGAACTTTTCACTGGGGCTTCCAGCCATCGCCTCCATGTTAACGCCGATACCGTACTTGTTCATCCATTCGATCCAGGTGTATACTCCGTTATCACCTTGAATATACTGGTTTCCTTCCATTTCAAACTTTTGCTCTATCTGCGTGAAATGACTCCACATCACGCATGCGGCAGAAGCCGCTGCCACATCGCTTCGGAACTCAGCGCTCTCCTCAAGCATATCCAAGTATTTTTTCTCATCCTCTCCCCCTCTAGCATCCGTAAGATCAAGCTCAAAACGATCCTCCCATTTCCTCTCAACCAGTGTCTCCCAGATAAACTTCGGGGCCTTGAAACCGTTGTGACCAGGATACTCTGTGTCTGCAGAGCTCATCCACGCCGGAAAAACCCTGTAAAACAGGTTGGACTCCATCCATATCTGCTGCTCAAAGTTGGAAGCAATCAGATGCCTCAAAAGCTCTGCATGGTTATCAACACCCATATCCTCCTCAGGGCCTTCCTGCTCAAAGTACTCCTTCTCCCCCATCAAAACCTTTTCAGCAGACTCCTCCAGCTCACCTTCCTCATCAAGTTCAAACGCCAGCTCCTGTATCTTCATCTTCTGAATATCGAAGTGGCTGCTCAACGCAGCAATCTTGGCATCCACAGACATCTCCTCCTCACCATTCCCCTCCCACAACTCATCCAAGGCATCGACAAGACTTTCCTCCAAGGCCCTAACAGCCTCTTCAAAGATTCCCTCTTCCTCAGCGATCGCCTCCTTCTTCCTTTCAATCTTCTCCCTTACTTCCCCCTGCTGTTCATCCTCAAGGTCTTCAAGGCCTTCAACGGTGCTCTCAATCAAAAGGTTACCGGGATTAGGGTTATATCGGGTCTCTGGTCCTTCGAATACTTCTTTCGGGTTTTCTCTGAGACTGTATATCCTCTCAGGCGCTCTTTGCAGCGCCAGGTTTTCTCTTCCTGCCAGAATGCTGTTTACGCTTTCTTCTGTTTCTTCTACAGTGTAGTCCCATTGTAGGCCTTTTTCGTCAGTGTGTTCGAACTCTATATTGAGTAGAGGCAGTTCTGTGTCGCCGTGTTTGTCAAGGAGTTCGAACCAGGCTGTCTCTATCCCTCTGTCTTGGCCCTGTGAGGTTCTGATGACGGAGAGTTTTGCACTTACCGCTTCGGTAAGGTCTTCTACTTTCCCGTTTTCCGGGTTTGTTCTCCAGCGGTAGTATTCGTTTGTGGCTTCTCTCTGAGCCTGGTTCCATTTTTTCTCGAATTTTTTGGAGTACCGGGCGAAAAGGCTGAAGTACTGGAAGTCATAATCTACTTCTTCCAGCAGGAATGTGTGATACAGTTTTCTCAGGAACTCCTTGTTTTTGAAGATGTTCTGGCCTTTCTCTGAACGTTTTCCCATCAGTTCTTCCGACAGATCGCTTATCTTGTATCCGAAAGGATCAAGGCCTACGTCATCCGCCATTCTCTCATGTAGCGGAGGCTGAGGGCTTGTAGAGACGTGAGGGTTTATCCTGCTGAGTTTGAAGTTAATATCCTCTCTGTTCTTCATCTCCTGTTTGAATGAGGCAAAGCTTTCCAGATAGTCTCTGAAGTATCCCTGCACCACATCAAATCCTCTGCCTCTACCGGTTTTGTAGGCAGAGGTATACCCTATGTTTGGGTCGCTGTGAATCGATATGTCAAGGCCTAGACCATCTATTACTTCGTAGAGGCTTTCTCTGTCGATGTAGAAAGTTGTAGGGTTCTCCACCTGTATCTCCATCGTCCCTCCTCCTCTCTGAGCCATCTGGCCTACTCTCTGAGCTATCTCGGAGGGGATCTGCTGTGTAACATCCATGCCAGAAGTGTTTCCTACCTTGTAGTTGAAGCTGTCCCTATCATATTCTCCATCCTCTACATCAAACTTCTCTTTCAACCGGTCAATCAGGAAAGCCATACAGTTATCATCTCTATTTCATAGTGTAAAGGCCAAAGTTCTGCTTCACATCCCAGTAATAATTGTACCACATATCATCCGTCAAATCTCCTAAGGGATCTGCTCCACTAGGAATTACATAGGGATCTGTAAGGCCTGCAAACTTCTTCAAGGTTTTTTCAATACCGCCTATCATTTCCTCATCCTTTGATTCATCACCGAGTTCAAGGCTGTCTAGTACAGTGGTTAAGGCCTCAATGTAGTCTTCGTTAAGTACTGTTACAGGGTCGAGGCCGTCTTCTATTCTTCTTATCTTGGCAGATCCTTCTAAAGGTATTTCTTCGTCTATTTCTTCTTGCATGGCTTCTCTAAGCTCTCTGACACTCATGTCGTTTTCTTTCCGGGCTTCTTTCAGTTTTTCGCCTTCTTTTGTCTCGAATTCTCCTGTGTAGTCTTTCATCAGTTGTTCTGTCTGGCTTTGGGCTTTTTCGACTTTGGCTTTGAAGAACCGTTCCCATACGTGGCGGCAGACAACTGCTGGGAACCACATCACCACTCCGCTTGAAGGCCCATCAGCAGGTGACTCAGGTTGCTCCGGGTTAGCAAGGTTTACGTGGACGCCGTGAATATACACTATTCTGAAATGTGTGGCCTCCTCTTCATTGTCGGTTACGACTATATCTCCTTCCTCTTTCACCAGAGGCTTGTAGCATATGAATTCAAGGTTTCTCTGTAGGGAGGAGTTTCCTTTCCACTCATAATACTTTGTCTGATCATCCTGTAGATCGCCCATCTTGTTGATCTGAACCATGTCTTTGACGTAAGGCTCCAGCCACTCCTTGGTCTCCTCTATAGATCTTTCAATACTTTTCAACTGGCCTTTCAACTCCTCAAGCTTCCTGTTGACCTCAGAGCCGTACAGATCCTTCCATTTCTCATACATCGTGTACTTTCTCTTCAGTATAGCTTTCTCATTCTTAGGCCTATCCGCTAGAACCCCGTCCTTATCGTCATCTCTTTGATCAGCGTACTTAAGATCGTCTACGGATTCCATCTCGTAGAAATCTGATACAATCGACGGGTAAATGTTCTGGTCTCTCAAAAATTTGAGTGAGGCCTCATCACCTCCCTGCTGGCCTCCCCCAGCGCCGTCAACCAGTTCAACGAAATCTCCTTTCAAAACGGCTTCATCCTTCTCACTCATTGCTTCAGCCCGGGAACGCAGCTTTCTGATATCATGTTCAAGCATGTGCTTCTGCTTCATCAATTCAGATATATTACGCATGTTTTCCTTAACTCTCTGCTCTGCCTGCTGCTTTCTCTGCATAAAAGAGTCATGCAACTGGCTTTGAGGAGCCACGTAAATCCCCTCCTCCGTCCTGTTAACTGTGTAACCCTTATGCTCATCGAACCAGTCTGCAGCAGTTAATACAAATCCGTAAGGAGTTCCCTGGCTTCCAGCAGAGACCTTAACCTTCTTCCAGTGACTTCCCAGCAGAGGCATCAAGGTGTCAGTACCCATCTCGCTCTCCAAATCATAGAGATCCCTGATCTCCCCGCTTTCAATCCTTGACTTCGCATCCGCCCAGGCACCACTAAGGCCTTTCTCCGCTTTCCCAGGTATCTGGAAAACATGGCCAAATTTACAGGTATCCGGGAGATCTCCGCCGTGGCTCATCCTTCTAGGCCTTGACTTATCTCTGGTTCTACTTAATGATACTCCCTTCTATATTCCTCTCGAGAGTTTTTCCGCCGGTTGAAATAAATGGGTAGAGGTCTCGGTACCATTGTAGAGGCATAGACAGAGGTTTTACAGAAATGGCTGCATCTCTACTTAAACGACGTCTGAATCCTTTTCTACTGATTTCAACAGTTGTAGTGCTGTCGCTTCTGGCAGGTCTCTCCGTACTGTACCAGTCACAGTTAAACGACCTGGTAACCTCCAAAAAAAACTTGACACAGTCACTTGAGGAGAAGAGAGATCAGGTTAACCGTCTTCAAGTTGAAAAAGAAAACCTGACAAGAAAGATTAAATCCATGAATAGAAGCATTTCAAACCTGAAAAGCCAGTTAACAAGTATTAAAAGCCGTTTAAGCAGTAAAAACAGTACAGTCAAAGAGCTTAGAACCAAGATTGATACAAAAGATGAGAAAATTCAGAACTTAACGCAGGAAATCGAAGGACAGGATCAGAGAACTGCTAACATGTCAGAGGCCTTAAACTATATCTGCAGCAACGGCAACCTGACAGACAAAGGCAACGAAAAATGCGATAACCTGGGGTACTGAATCCAAAATGAGAGTTGAAAAACTCCTGAAACGGCTTAGAAGAGAATTTATCAAAGTAAATATTATACAGGCCTCACTGGATTCTATAGGGCTTTTCCTAATCTTAAACATTGTAACTTTCTTCTTCTCAATCAGGTTAGTGGCCGGGTACGAAAACGCTAAAATCCTGGCTCCTTTGGCGCTTATTTTCTTCGTAGGAGATCTTATTCATAGGACCAGGAATTACAGGTTGGAAATTTATGAGGAGGAGAATCCTGAGCTCCGGGAAATTCTTAGGACGGCAAGAGACAATCTTGAGAAGAGCGATGTTGCTTCTCAGGCCTTGTTCGATGATTTAATTGACCGTGCCCGGAAAGTGACTTCTGACAGTATTGTTCCAAGCAAGGTTATTATTCAGAAGATTCTTGTGGTAGGTGCTTTAAGTTTTTTGACTGCTTTATCCGGTATGGCTGATCTGCAGATTCAGAAGAACCCTACCGAAGTTTTGAAGGGTTTTGAAGATCTTGGTTCTTCTGAAGAGGGTGGTGTTGATGAAGTTGAACTTAAGAACGGTACGCAGATTATTGGAGAGTCTCAGAATATTGATGCAAGCATGAATATCTCTGTCAGGATTCGGGGAGGAGGTAATACTTCGGAGAGAGGGTTTTACAGGTATGACGGAAGTGGGGATACAGGTTTTACTGTGTCTAATCCTCGTATGCCTGAGAACTTGGAGCTTGCGAGGAAGTATAGCGAGGCGATCAAGAGTTTTGAGAGGTAGAGCAGTTGATCTGCTCTGAATTTAAATAGCTGGATGGATGTGTTTTTCTGTGGAGATTAACAGTATGGCTGAACCGGAGAAGTACAAGAAGGCTAACAGTAAGCTTGCGGAGATCCGGGAAGAAGTTGGGAAAGTAATGGTAGGTCAAGAAGAAGTACTGGACCAGCTCCTAGTTTCAATCCTATGTGACGGAAATATTTTACTGGAGTCAAACCCGGGAATGGGCAAGACGAAAATGGTTAGAACAGTTTCAAAAGTCATGGGACTGGAGTTCTCCAGGATTCAGAACACTCCAGACCTTATGCCTTCCGATATTACAGGAACCCATATAATAGATGAAGAAAAAGGAAACGAGTTTGTCTTCCAGAAAGGCCCTATCTTCGCCAACATGGTTTTAGCGGATGAGATCAACCGTGCAACGCCGAAGACACAGTCCGCACTGCTGGAAGCAATGCAGGAGAAACAGGTGACAGTAGGAAACAAAAGCTACAACTTGGAAGACCCATTCTTCTTAATGGCCACCCAGAACCCGATCGAACAGGAAGGAACATATCCACTACCGGAAGCACAGAGAGACCGTTTCATGATGAAAGTAAAACTGGACTACCCAAGCTCCAGCGAAGAAACAAAGATAGTAGAACGGTTCACAGAAGAACTCAACTACTCACCAAACCTGGAAAAAGTCCTATCCAAACCCTCACTGGTAAAACTTCAGGAATTCACACGTTCAGTACCTATAGCAGATGACATAAGAGAATCTGCAGTCAAAGTAGTTAGAAACACCAGAAACAGGGAAGAACTTGACTACGGAGCCTCCCCCCGAGCCTCAATGAACCTTGTACTAGCAGCTAAAGCCAAGGCCTTAATCGAAGGACGAAACCACGTCTCAATATCAGATATCAAGGCGATGGCTCAACCGGTTCTACGCCATAGAATAGGCCTCAGCTTCAAAGCCGAGAAAGAAGGAAAAGATGAAGACCAGATCATCAAAGAGATAGTTCACCAGCTATGATAGAGCTTGACTTCCTAGAACAGCTTAAAACATTTCACACCGCGTTAAAAAAGAATTCTACAGAGATAAAGGAAGGAGAGCAGAAAAGCCAGCGTACAGGACAGGGAATGATTTTCAAAGACCATAAACAATACGTTCCAGGCGATGACATAAGGAAGATTGACTGGAAGGCCTACGCCAGGACAAACGACTTCTACATTAAACGCTTCGAGGAGGAGAAGAACGTTACAGTCCACATACTCTTAGATAGAAGCAGTTCAATGGATTACGGTAAGAACAACAAGTATGAGTACGCTGCTAAACTGGCTATCGGCGCTGCCTACATGACATCAAAAACCAATGACCGGTTCCGGTTTTCAGTTTTCTCTGAAACACTTACAGACTTGACAGCAGCCAGACGCCACGGAGACCTTGCAAGCCTGGTAGACAGCTTAAACCACCTGCGGAAAACCCCTGAAAGCAGGATAGAAAGATGTATAACAGACTACTCATCCAGGATAGAAAACAAATCTGTCGTCATAATCCTATCCGATTTCCTAACAGATACAGAAAACGTGGAAACAGCTTTGGAAAGCCTGCAGCACACAGACGCAGTGCTCGTAAACGTCCTCGACAGTACAGAGCTTGAACCAGAGGTTAAAGGCGATGCAATCCTTAAAGACCCTGAATCAAGTTCAAAGCTGAGAACCTATCTCTCCCCCCGCACCAAGGAAAAATACCGGGATAAACTAGAAGGCCACACCGAGAAAATCCGTGAAAGCGCACTCAGAAACGGTGCAGAATTCATTCAGATACCAACAGATCAGGACTTCTTCTCCTCCTTCACCCAGATGTGGAGCCTGATCAACAGAGAACAGAGATAGAAAAGATTAACTTCTACGACACATATACAACTCTACAATGAAAATCGCAGGAAAACTTCCTCCTGAAAAAAAGAAATTTGAAAAGCTGTATAATGAAGGATTCGACCATTTTGAACTATACCTGACAGAAACCCAATTGGAAAACAATTCAGCGGATGAAATTATTGAAGTTTGTCAAGACTCTGCAGGCCAAATTGTTTCCGTACATACTCCACATATTGAAGCAGATACAGATCCAAGGCCTTACTTCCGTCAAGCGGATGAGATTGCAGCTAAGCTTTCAGCCGTTCTTATCTTTGACTCCAATCCTATAGGTACAAGGTACGCACCGAAAGTTTACCCTTCCTCTGATGCAGTTGCTGAGACAGTAGGATATGAAAACGATCCAAGTGTAAGCAAATACTACCTTAGAAATTTCCATCTGTCAAATGAGCACTCTCTCGTCTTGGATACCGCACATATACACATGAGCGAGGAAACCTATCTTCCATTTATTGAGGCCTTACTACAGAATTATTCTGTTAACGAAGTACCCGTAATCCACTTAGCTGATGGGACTCGTCAAAATGATGGCGTTCCGCTCGGAGAAGGAACAGTAAATATCAAAGCAATCGTTGACCTTTTAGAAACATACGAATATTCAGGGCCAGTAGTTCTTGAGGTAATGCCTTCTAAACAACCTGAAGCCCTTCAAAAAATCCATTCATTTATTGACAAGTAATATCTGAACAAGTAAAAAACTCACTGCCTGAACTTTCCTCACCATGGAAATCTTGGGGTTTCAAACCGTGGACAGTCTACCGGCGCTCTACCACCCTGAGATAGATACTGCTGTGATCTCGGATCTGCATCTAGGCCTTGAGGAGGGAATGACTTCGAAAGGAAGTTACATACCTCAGTTCCAGCTTGAAACTATTCTAAGCGATCTTGAAAAGATTAAGGAGGAGACAGAGGCCTTCCGTCTGGTTGTGAACGGCGATTTGAAGAACGAGTTCAAAACCAGTTTGTATGCGGAGAAATCGGAGACAAAGGATTTTCTGGAGAAGGCTGACAGTCTATTCAGTGAAGTAGTGCTGATAAAAGGAAATCATGACACATTTATAGAGTCTGCAGTGGAAGAGGAAGGATTTGAACTGGAAAAATACTTCCTTAAAAACAGTATACTGTTTACACACGGCCACATAAGCCTTAAGGAACTTGAAGTAAACTCAGATAAGTTTAAAACTGTTATTATAGGTCATGAGCATCCTGCCCTGGAGTTAAAAGATGATATAGGGGTGAAGGAGAAAGTTAACTGCTTCCTGTACGGCAAGAACTCTGAAGGCAAAGGCCTTGTAGTGCTTCCTGCTTTCTCCACTATTTCACAGGGTTCAGGAGTGAACAATATGCCTAGCAGGGAACTTCTTTCACCGGTTCTAAGAAACTTTGTGGACAAGAACGAGCTGGAGGCGGTTGCAGTCTCCCGTGAAGCAGGCCTCTTCAAGTTCCCAGAGTTAAAAAAGCTTTGAAAACGTTTCCGTATTTGTTAAAGCAGTCAAAAAGATTACAGCTGCTACTGCAGCGGCTGCAATGAATGAGGCCTGAAGACTCCATATTGAAGCTGCTGTTCCTGCAAGTATAGGGCCTATGCTTTGTCCTGAATGTTTGAAGAATTCCAGGAAACCTGTCATTTCTCCTTCAACTTCTTCAGGCGTCCTGGCATCGAACTCGGCGTGTATTGCTGGAGACATGCCTGCGGAGAAGATTCTTGCAATAAAGAAGAACACTCCCAGCATTAAGGCACCTTCCAACCGGCTCATTGCCAGTAAAACCGGTGTGAGGCATAGAGCAAGGCCTGCAAGTATTTTGGAGTGGCCGAACCTGTCCGCCAGGTCTCCAAATACGAACTGGAAAAGTTTGGGAAGAGCTGCTACTCCGAAGATAACACCCATTAGAGGGAAGCCTGCATTCACCTTCTCAAGCAGTAACGGGATTGTCAGCCAGTAAAAGGAGAAGATAATGCTGTAGAGAAAAGTCAATGCGAAAGGATACATCAAAACACTGTAATACTGTCTAAAGTCCTCTACTTCATCCATATACGTTCTTCTGTTCATCAGTTCCTCAACAGAGCGAGTGATACCCTGCTCCAGATCAAGGCCTATGTAGGCGTAGAAAACTGCTACAGCAAGCAGGGCAGAGAAGATCCAGAAGATGAACGGTATTGTAAAGCCGTAGGCCTTGAGGATAAGGCCTCCGAGAATCGGGCCTACTACTATACCGGTGTTTGTTCCTAGAAGGAATACTGAGACGGATTCCGATTCTACTTCAGGATCTGAGGATTTCAGGGATAGAGACCAGCCGCCGTTCCATATAAGTGATTTGGCAACTCCTTCAACCGCTTTCCCTGCTACCAGGAGAACAGGTGCTGCAGTTATATACAGTAAGGCAGGTATTGCTGTTGTTATAAGGCCTGCGAATACCACTGATTTTTCTCCTGCTTTTTGCACAAGTTTTCCTACAGGTATATCCAGTATTGCAGGTATTATGGAGGGTAGGGAGGTCATTACTCCTATAAGGAAGACGCTTTCTATGTTTCTGCGGAAGAATACCGGTAGGAACATCCAGACTGTGCTTCTGCCTATCCAGACAAGTAGGAAAACTGTCGAAAGGTATTTGGCTATCCGGGGAACACTGTCCAGGTCCATTTACGGTTTGAAAAGAAGGCTAGTGTGTTATAAATGAATTCTTGTCGCTGGCTCCGGTTTCAACGGTTTCTTCCAGTGTTCCTCCTCCTTGACCGTCTTCCCGGTTTTCTTCCTGTTCATGGTGCTCTCCAGGTTCTGAAGGTTCTCCGGTTTCTTCGTGTTTTCTTTTCAGTTCTTCTTTAGCCTTCTCCTTCAGTTCCTGATACCTTTTCCTGGCAGGATCTACATCTACAGTCCCTGCCTCCTCCTTCTTCACCTTCTCATATCTCTCGCTGCTGGAATCATCTCCTGACTCAGCGGCTTCTAACAGATCGTTCATTCATTATCACTTTCCGGATTCCTTGCTTTTTTTCTTTTCCCTCCGATCATCGGCAGGAACTCCGCTATACTGATAATGCTTTCCACAGTCTCCGCTGTGTGCTCAATGCTTTCAGCCGACCGCTCCGCCGACTCTATAACATCATCAAGCTTTCGGAGCAGCAGCACCGTGAAGCCGAAAATCAGCAGGAAGACTGTTTTCACCAGTATACTAAGCACCTGGTCAATAGTTGCAAGATCTATCATAAACCGTTACTTCCCTCTAAACAGGTTTATAATTACCGGTTTCAACACCAAAGGCCTTTCCACACCGCAGATACCGGAGAAAACAAATAAACCATTATAAGACTGTGAAACCCAATTTTTACTGTGATAAACAATGGTAGAAGTCCCAGAAGATACTGAAGTAGACGACCTTCCGTTCACACACGCCAGGATCAAAAGAATGATTAGAGAAAAAGCAGACGACGGCCAGTACGTCCGTTCAAATGTTTACTACGGCCTTAACTTGTTGCTCGGAGAAATCGCAGAGGAAATCATCGACAACATGATGGAAACCGACGCAGCATACGTCGAAAAACACCACTTAGATCATGCAGCAAGAAAATATGAGAAAGTGGAGAACATCATCCAGGAAAAAGAACGCGTCAGCAGAAAACTCGATGCACTTGCAGCAGATGTGGAAAAACTGTCCAGGGAAGTACAACAGGCAGACCACTAAAAAGGCCTTTTTCCTTTTCTCCTCTCTCCTCTTTCCCCCGTGTTGATTTAATTCTTTGAGCACCAACTCGTCTAACAATGAGGTTTGAAAGCGAGGTAATAACTGAGGAAGTGCTGCCTGCGATCAGAAGCATTATGGCCTCCCAGCTCAGGAAAGAATACGGTTTGAAACAGAAGGAAATAGCGGATAAAATGGGTATAACCCAGCCAGCAGTCAGCCAGTACCTTACAGGAAACCGTGCAAACCATTCAATAGTAGAGAAGCTTAAAAAAGATCCTCAGATAGAAATCACGTTGAGAGATGCAGTAGCAAAAGCCGCACAGGACCGTGACTTCTCCACAGAAATATCACAGACTGTTCAAACAGCAAGAGACAAAGGAATCCTCCAGGAACAGTTCAAAGACACAGAAAAAATAAACTAAATTTAAGAGAGGAGTTCTTAGCTGAAACCCTGGAAACCTTGCTCCAACTCCTCCTCTTCCTCCTCAACAGCCTCTCCCAGGCCGTCAAGAAGGCCTTCCAAAGGCTCCAAGCTTAACTCGTACTGACCTACTTTCTCCTCCACAAACTCTATACCTTTTTCAAGCCAGTCAATCTCCTTCAAGGCCTCTATATCGATGTAGTACTCTTCGCTGAACCAGGCCACATAGGCTACACCTGAACCGGTTAAACCTATTCCAACAAGCAGGAACAAACCGATCAAACGGTTGAACTCAGCTGCTTCATGCTCCTTCTTAACCTGCCTGTAACTTTCTGAGGCCTTCTCATAAAGCGGTTGAATATTTTCAAGAATTGAATCAACTCTGTAGAAACGCCCTTTTTCAAAGGCCTTGACAGCTGCCTCCATTCTCTGGAAGAACTCTGAGGTATTGGAACCAAGTCTTTCCCTTCTTTCCTGGGATAAACCGCTTTGATTCAACCGGGTTACGTTCTCTTTCAAATCCCTGTACCTTTCCGAAAACCGTTCGTATTTATCCTTGATAGAACTTTTTTGATCTTTGTTAGCCTTTACAACAAGTTTAACTGTTTCACTTGCATCAGGGCTTTGAGTCTTCAACGCCAACTTGTGTACTCCAAGATCTTTCTCCTCCGTATCAATAGAGAAGTACTCAGAAACATTTTCACCTGGCTTCAAACCTTTCAAAGACCTGGACTGGTTTGAAATACTGGAAACAAGACTTAGATCCATGCTGCTGATATAAAGCCTTCCTGTATTCTTGACAGAGGATTTAACAATAACATCCTCTCCCGCAACAGTACTCAACTTGTTACCAGTGCTTATAGCTGCTTTAGGAGTTGCAGAAGGCCTGAAATCAAAGGTGAACTTTTTCCTGCTGCTTACACGTCCTGCCTTGTCAACCGCCCAGGCATAAACAGTGTGGGCGCCTTTCGAAAGGCCTTCAGTATTTACTTTGAAATCTCCATCTGCGTCCGTTGAATTGTATCCGTTATCCAGGTCTAAAGTTTTGTCGTTTAGCTGGTAGTGTATTTTACCTATCTCTGTCTCTCCTGGATCGTACCCGTCATAGGATAGCTGGAAGTCGCTGTTGAATATGCCTACAACCGCGCTCAAGTTCTCCAGTTTAGGCGGGTAGAAGTCAAAGTAGTATGTTCCTACTTCAACAGGCTCTGTGTTCCCGGCTTCATCCTTTAGAACTGCTTTGAAATCCATTCCAATATTACCGTAATCCTCCGGCACCATCGTACAGTCAAAGGTCTCTTCTTCATCGCTGCTGAGGTACTTGGACGAAGAAGTACCAATTTTCCCGCCTTGATACTTACACACTACAGAGATCTCCGACCCCTCACTTTTTCCATTCAAAGTCACACCTATCCTGATCTCTTCACTACCGTCATCAACTCTGAAGACCTGAGGCCCGGGCTTAACAGAAGGATTCTCATCTCCTTTATACTTGTTATCATAAGTAAACTCCTCGCTGTAAGGACGACGACCTTTTTCACCAAACGAATCATTTCTCTCAACCTCTAACTCATACTCATTACCGCTACTCATACCACCTGTTGGAAGCTCATAGGAAACACTGCAGCTATCTTTATCTTCGGAATCGCTGCAGAACTCCTTACTATCCACAACCTCTCCATCACTGTCCTTAACACGGACCTCAACAAAATCAATACTGCCATACTGCTCCTCAACATTAAACTTGACAGGTCCAAAATCACTGTTCAACCTGTCAGGTAGATCAAGGCCTTTAATCTTGGGAGCCTTGTTATCCAGCTTGTAAACATTCTGGATAGAATGTGTTCCGTTTGAAACCCTGACAACCCATCTATTGTTGTTATTACGTGAAGCATTCCACTGGAACCATGCAGATCCTCCGCGAACCTGTATATTACTAGTACCTCCACCGCTGCTAAAGTCTCCTTTAGGCCCCCAGACTGCAGACATCTCTCCCTGAGTTACTCCGGTTCCTGTCACGTTGATTGTGACCGGAGTCGAGAGCCCTGTACCGTTTTCAGGTGTAGAAGATGCGAACTCAAAGGCGGAGACTGTTCCCATTGTTATTGTTAGAGTAAGTAGAAGGAGACCTGTTCTGTAAAGTCTATTGTGTGAGATAGGGTATCACTGCTTGGTGTTTGGAGCTTGAATGTTTAAGTATATTTTTTGGGTTGTGGAAAGGCCTTTTTTCATCTTCCCAGTAATTAATTGGAACCTGTATGCTCTTAAGTTCTTTTGTTACTGAAGGATCAAGACCTTTCCAGAGGTTTTTTATAGGATTATCATGAGTGCTCCTGCAGTCATCAGGGCTGCGCCGAGGAGCCTTCCTTTGATGCTTTCTTTTTCTCCAAGCAGCAGGTAGCTGAGGATTACTGTGAGCGGGATGCTGAGTCTTTTGATTGATATTACGTAGGTGACAAGGGTAAGCTTGATCGCTGTCATCTGTACTATTGCTGCGGCTCCTCCTATCCCTCCTAGGAATGTAAGAGGTTTCCAGTCAGTTCTCAGCTTCTTCCTCCATTCTCCGGATTTCCTGGTCATTACCGGGAAGAGAAATATCGAGGAAAGGGTTACGACCGAGAACGACCATACAGCAGGGCTTGAACTTTTAACCCCTATTTTATCCACCACAGAAGTCACAGAGTAAAGCATTATCACAGTTAGAATCAGTTGAACCCCTTTCTCACTCCAAAGCCTTCTGAAAGGCTGCAAAACATGCTGCGACCCTTCAATCTTCATGGAATAAGCACCTGCCGCTACAAGGCCTACACCTATAACCCCTGAAAGGCTTGGAACCTCGCCGAGAACCACAAAAGAAGTTATAAGTACGAGAACAGGTGAAAGAGCAAACATCGGCGTAACTATCGACGCATCCGACTCCTTAAAGGCCTTCGCTATTATTACAGATGCAGCAGTGATCGCCAGGCTTTGAGGAATCACCGCTATAAAGAATTCTGTGGAAAGCGGAGGAAGGTCTTGTATCAGGACTGCTGCCAGAAGCACCGGCACTCCGAAGGCTCTTGAAGCCCACGCAGTTACAAACTCATCCGTACTTACCGCGCCTTTCCTTTCATAGACGCTTTGAAACCCTTTCATAAACGCCAGGAAAGCCGCCAGCATTAAACCAAGTTCAATCACAGGGAAAAAGAAAAACTGGAGGCCTTTTTTATTTACTGGTTGAATGCGTTTTCCTGGA
>JBDGSI010000004.1:0-3596 GCA_042217615.1 Candidatus Nanohalobium sp. | reverse complement strand
AATCATTTCGGCCTTTCGAGCCGATGACCCGGGTTCAAATCCCGGCAGCCGCATCACTTCGTGCTGCTGAGAGCCGGGTTTTGAACTGTAAAATCCCGGCAGCCGCATACCTTGTTTCTACTTACGCTGTTTTTTTCATCTGATCTCTCTAAAAGTTCTGGGAAGAATTTGCAGGCCTTTTTTACTGGTAGGCCTGTTTGTAGGCGTTAAACCTTTTCTCTAATTCGCTGTAGATCTCTTGGACCGGGTCGCCTATGTGGAAGAACATTCTTTTCCAGCTTCCGTCCTGCCTGATTTTTATGTTGGGGTATACGGAGTTTGTAGCCAGTTCTATCTCCTCTACTTTGGAGAAATGGATTTCGTCAATTATTTTCCGGTCGCTGAACTTTTCTTCTATCTTCCTCCATTCCTCTGTGTCTTTTCTCTTTCTCTCGATATGCGAGTCAGTTACTGCAACTTCTCCCAGCCGGGATCTGAATTTTTCAGCATCCATTCCTGCAAAAAGGCCTCTATACTGATTATTTTAAGGCAGGAAATATAATTTTTCGGAAAAAAGTTTCTACCTATGAATCTGGACTGGATTAATCTTGATGAAGATGAAAATGTTCTCTGGCAGGGCCAACCTCGGATGAAAAGTATTCTGCCTGCACTGATTATAGGTGCTTTCATGACCCCTCTCTTCGGAATAGGTCTGCTGATAATAATCTCATCCTACTTCCACATCAAAAACACCAGTTTCGTTGTCACTGACGAAGGCCTTTACCGCAAGCAAGGTACTTTCTCACGCAGCGTGCAGAAAATCAGTTTTGACAAGATTCAGAACATCAGTTTCTCCCAGGGAATGTTCGGAAACTACTTCGACTACGGAAACATCGATATCAGTACTGCAGGCGGAAGCGGAGTAGAGATGAAGTTTGAAAGCATTAACAATCCTCGTGAAGTAGAGGAGAAAATCAACAGCCACTTGAAAAAGCATCAAGGCAATATAGACAAGGATGAATCAGGCGGAAGCGAGCTTGAAGAATTAAGGGAGATCAAAGACATTTTGAAGGATATTAACAGCAAGCTTCAGTAGTTTGGAAGAAGGTTTAAGGCCTTCTCACTTAATTCTTCGCTTAAACCGTATTCTTCACCCGCTTTTTTGAGGACGGATTCAAGGTATTTCTGCCTGTAGATATCCGATCTAGATTCTTTTTCCGGATCCTCTAGTTCGTCTGCATAAGGTATTCTTCCGGAAACCTCTTTTCTCAGCATATCGTACCTCTGACCAGGCAGAAGCTCGAATTCAAGGGCGAAGGACAGCGTTAAAGCATTGGGAACTCCTTCTCTATATTTCTCATGAAAATCGTGGACTGCTTGAACTCCTTCAAGTTCTTCCTGTATAAACTCTGCAGGTTCAAGGCCTTTCTGCCCTGCTTTCTCTGGAACTACATGGTTTATGTAACGTTCCGCTGCTTCGTAGACTTTTCTCTCTTTCAGCGATTTCTCCCAGCCATTGATTCAGTGATTGAAGGCCTTCAAGTTCCTCTTTTCTAGTTCCTGGCTCTACCTGTAGAAAGGTTTTACCGTTTCCCATGTTTTCTACTCTGGCTTTGATATCCCCTCTGTCTACAGTTATTTCTGGATTGTTTGTTGTTTGGATGCTGTAATCCATTTCTCTTCTTCCTGCGTGTTCTCTCAGTACCTCAATTGACAGCAGATTGTTTCCGTCTACAGGTTCTAGTTCTGTCTGATTTGATTCCAGTTTTTCAGCTATATCCATGTCTAAAGAATTTGTACAGGAAGAGATTTACCGTTTACCCTTTTTCCCCCCTTTACTTGACACCTTCCTTTTTATCATTCTGAGACAAACTGTTTTTCTACATGGTTTACACAGGTAGAGGGGATAGAGGTAGGACAGATCTGTCTTCAGGCGAGAGAGTCTCTAAGAGCAGTGAAAGAATTGAGGCCTACGGGACTGTTGATGAACTGAACTCTCTAGTAGGAGCATGCCGCAGCTTTACAGAGAGAAAGGAAGAGGAGCTTGAAGAAGTTCAGAACGAGCTGCATATTTTACAGGCAGAGCTGGCGAACCGCGAACCAGATACCAAAGTAACTCAGGAAAACGTTGACAGGTTAGAGGATCGATGTGATTACTACCAGGAAGAATGCCCTCCATTAACCAGTTTCATACTTGCCGGCGGGACAAAAGCCGCATCTCAGCTCCATAATGCAAGAAGCGTTGCAAGGAGGGCTGAGAGAAGAATTGTAAGACTTGACCAAGACGAAGAACTTCGTGAAGAAGTCCTGGCCTACATCAACAGGCTAAGCGACCTATTCTTCCTAATGGCAAGACATGAAAACCATCTAGAAGGAATAAAAGAAAAAGAACCAAAATACTAGAGTCAGAGCTTTCTGTTCCATTCCTGTGTAGAGAATTTTTCCTCAGCTAATTCTTCTGCTTCCTCGATTTCCTGTTCCGTAAGACCCGACCTTTCTATCTCACGGCCTTCGGAGAATTTTTCAATCAGTTTCTCAGTTACTTCTTCTCTCGAAGCATCTACATGATCGGAAATCCTGGAAACACGTTTTTCAGCAGATTTAACAGCTTTATCAGAGACTTTCTCCTTACCTATCCTCAGGACCCTGAGCATTTCCTCTGTATCCAGATCATAGCTCATCGTAGTATGGTGAAGCACCGCATCATCTTTTCTCAACTGAGCAGCACCCCCCAACTTTCCCTGAGAACATTCTATATCATTCAAAGGCTGGTAACTTGCATCAACACCTAACTCCTGTAAAGCCTTCACTGCAAAACGATCCAGCTCCCTGTAACTTTCCTCAAAACCTTCAGAGACCTTATCCTCCGGTATAAATACAGAATAAGTGATTACATTACCCGGCTCCACAAACATGGCGCCGCCACCAGTAATCCTTCTCACAACCTCTATACCTTTCTCCTCAACATAATCTGCCTCAACCTCATCCTCATACGCCTGGAAACGCCCTATCGGGACACTAGGACCTTCACGGTACCAGAAACGCAGCGTAGGCCTCATATCACCTTTATCAAGCCTCTCAGTTAAAACCTGTTCCAAGGCCTGGTGAAAGGCCTCCGAATACTTGTTCCTATTGTTTATAATCCTCCATTTCATTCTTGATCACCGTCCAAAGCTTCAGCAAATACCTCCACAAGATCTTCACGTGAAAACCCTATCAAATCTGCCTCAACTTCTTCAAGCCTTCTTAAAACCTTCTCCTCATCCAAAACCAGGTCAAGACCTTCAAAAGCTTTTTCTATATCTTCTAAGGCTTCAGGAGGCTCTATGAAAAAGTCTCCTGTTAATTTAACATTTTCAACGCTGTTTTCAGATGTTTTTACTTCGATGTTCACCATTTTACCTTCCGGCACTTTCTTCGAAGCCTTTGAAGCCATAGAACTTATTTAGGCAAGGCCTTGTTTAAATCCTCTACTAGAAAATCCAACCAGTTAAAAAATTAGTCAACACTTTCTCCACCTGAAGGCCTGGAAAAGGCCTTCAAAGACCTACAGTTTCACATGTACGCGAGGGTAGCCAAGTGGTCAAAGGCGCAGCGTTGAGGGCGCTGTCCCGTAG
>JBDGSI010000039.1:0-22853 GCA_042217615.1 Candidatus Nanohalobium sp. | reverse complement strand
CATCCAGCGGGCTAGCCATTACTTTTACTTTTGCTCCTTCCGGTATTTTGCATGCAAAGGACATAGGTCCATCCGTAGTAGTTGTAGGTCCAGGCCATCTTACCTTATAGCCATCATCGGTTTCAAGTCCAAACTCGTAATTTGTAAGAAGCTTAGCCAGTTCCTCACTCTCATCCTCTACCTCATCAACATCTATATCAAAGATTCTCTGTGCATGGTCTCTGATAGCTTCTTTGTAAACATTCCATGCAGGCCTTCCATCCAGTTCTTTCACAACGTTGTCTTCAACCTCTGTAACTTCATAGGGCTCCGATATAGGCTCATGGCCGTGGTTAACAACCATGTTAATTATTTCATCGGAAGCTATCAGACCTAATCCTACAGCATCTGAAGAAGCTTTATCTCCTACAAATACATCTGTCTCCTCCATTTTAAAGTCGTCACCTGCTGAACCTCCTGCTATACTGACATCATAGTCTACAAAGCTTTGAGAAGCGTAGACAGATCTCATTCCTTTACCTGCAAGGCCGTCATGGAGGTTGATCAATGTATAATCTTTGTAGCCTTCCAAGTCTTTAGGAAGGTCTTCTGAAGCTGCTTGCACTGCTTTCTGGGCGCTTTCCTGCAGTCCTGTGCCCAGTCCTGTGAAGAATTCTTTGCTGTCTGAGGAGATAAGGCCTACTGCCACGCTCCCTGTGTTTACGTCTTCTTCTGTGAATTCTCCGGCTGTTGAAGCTCCGATAAGTTCTGCGTCTTCGGTTACCTGTCTTACACCCTCCAAGACTTCATCGTAGTCGTATTCGCTGGAGCTGAAGACAAGTACAAAATCCGGTTCTCCACCTAGCTTTTCTCTAGCGTTTTCTGCAGCAGTTTTACCCGCTTTCAACCCTGTATCCTCTTTCGCTATACCGGTCTGAAAATTGGTTGACATATCTAACAGTAGACTGTCTCCGGACTTAAAACTTAGGTAAAGCAGAAAAACCTAATAAAAGATATTGACGCCGGTAAAAGCTGCTTAGCTGGTTTTTCAGCAGATACGGGGAAGATTTCCTCCTTCAGGCCTTGGAAGTATTTTATGACCGCCGATACCTGTTTCCAAGGATACTTTACCTGTTTCATTTACCTGACCTATTATGGCAGAGTTTTCAAATCCTGAGGCCTTCATTTGTTCGAGAACTTTGTCGGCTTCTTGTTCTTCTACCCCTGCAACAAGTTTGCCTTCATTAGCAATGTTGAATGGGTCAAGGCCTAGCATTTCACAGGCTCCTTCTACAGCATCTTTTACAGGTACTTTTTCCTTGTCTATTTTTATTCCTGCACCGCTGCTTTCTGCTAGTTCGTTAAGTGCGGCGGCAAGGCCTCCTCTTGTAGGGTCTTTAAGCGCTTTAATCTTTCCTGCCTGTCTTAACCGGTTTACAAGGTTGTTCAGAGGTTTCAGGTCGGATTTCAGATCTGTCTGGAAGCTGTATTCGTCCCTGGCAGACATCATTGTGACTCCGTGTTCGGCTATCCCGCCGTTTATTATTATTTTATCGCCGGGTTGAAGGCCTGAGTCTTTGATGACTTTGTCTGTGAATCCTATGCCGGTTGTATTGATTGCTATGCCGTCTATCTCTCCTTTTGGCATTATTTTTGTGTCTCCCGATATTACAGGTGTTTCTGCTTCTTTACAAGTCTTTTTTATGGAGTTGAATATTTTTTCCAGGTTCTCTATCGGAAGGCCTTCTTCTACAATTATTGAAAGAGTTATTGCTTCTGGTTCTGCCCCCATCATTGCAATGTCGTTTACTGTTCCTGTAACTGCTAGTTTTCCAAGGTTTCCTCCCGGGAAGAAGACTGGTTTGGCGACATGGGAGTCTGTTGAGGTTACCACATGTTTTTTACTGTTTTTCAGCGTGGATCCGTCGTCAAAGTCTTTTAGAGATGCTTTTCCTCCGGCGTCCGGGAATTCTTCCAGCATTTCCTGTATAAGCTTGTCCATTTGACGGCCTCCTCCGCCGTGTGCCCGGGAAACTTTTCTTTCAGTCATTCTGTATCCCTTCCTCTTTTCTTCCCGTGCTGGTACCAGGCTCTGCACATTCCCTCATCCCCTACCATGCAAGGCCCTACAGGATCTTCCGGTGTGCATCTGTGGCCGAACAAGGGACAGTCTTCAGGAGTGGCTTTTGCAACGGTTATCCTGTCACATCTGCAGGCCTTCTCCAGTTTTTTCTCCTCTGACTTTTTCTCCACATCCAGGCTGTATTTTTTTCTTGCATCCCATTTGCTGTATTCTTCTTTCAGTCTGTACCCTGAGTCAGGTATTTTTCCGAGGCCTCTCCAGTCCATCTCTGTTTTCCGGAATACTTCTTTGAAGATTTTCTGTGATTTCTTATTTCCTTCCTTGTCAACGCAGCGAGGATAAGCGTTTATCACTTCTGCTTCAGGTTTTTGCAGTTGCTCAAGGCCTTTTGCTATGCCGTAAAGAACGTCGTTTGGCTCAAAACCTGTTATTACGGTTGTGTAACCTTTTTCTGCGAACTGTTGGTAGGGTTGTTCTCCTATTATTGTTGATACGTGGCCCGGACCTATGAATGTGTCTACTTCCAGGTCTTCGTCCTGGACTAGTGCCTGTATTGCAGGAGGTATTACTTTGTAGGATATCAGGGCTGAGAAGTTTTCTGGAGGCTCTTTAGCGATAAGAGGTGCGAGCGTGGTTGCTGTTGTTTCGAACCCTACTCCGAGAAAGACTGTTTCTGTCCCGTTCTCCGCCATTTTAACTGCTTCTGCTGCTGAAGTAACTATTTCAACATTTCCTCCTTCTGACCTAGCTTCTTCCAGCGACCCATGGTTCCCAGGCACTTTCAGGAGATCTCCATAGGTTGCTACCGTTGCATCTGTCTCCTTAGCGATTTTAACTGCTTCATCGATATGATATTTGGCAGTGACGCATACAGGGCAGCCAGGGCCCATTCTAACCTCCAGGTTTTCCGGCAGAAGATCTCTAAGCCCATGCTCTACAATAGTATTTTCATGCGTACCGCAGACATGCACCATTTTAACTTTCTTTTCAGGCATCAGCTCTTTGATTTTATCCTCAAATTCAGAAGCGTTCTGACGGGAGCGAAACTCAAGACTATCCATTACTTTTTCAATCCTCTTCAAGAAATTCTTCAAATGTTTCAAGAGTTTTCCTAGCCTCTTCCCTGGAAATCTTTTTAATAGCGAACCCTGCATGGTTCAAAATCCAGTCACCTCTCTCAACGTCAACAAGATCCACTCTAACCTCCTGTCTCGCTCCTTTAACATTGACTTCTGCGCTGTCACCTTCCACAGTTAATACCTCTGCAGGCACTCCCAGACACATCAATTACCGCCCTCCACTACCTGTTCCAAGAAGTTCAGCCACTTTTCCATGTTCTCCTCTTCTTTCAGACTCATAGTTAAGGCCTTACAGCTTCCAACCTCTTCAGCATCCTTCTCCATTTTTTCCAGATTGCTTCCAACAGCCTCTGCAATATCAGACTTGTTTACAACCGCTAAATCCGCTGTCTTGAAAATCATGGGGTGCTTCTCCACAACATCGTCTCCTTCAGTAGTTGAAACCATTACAACTCTTGCAGTAGAGCCAAGCTCAAAGTCTACAGGACATATCAAGTTTCCAACGTTTTCAAAGAACAGTAGATCAATCTCTTCTAGGTTAAGGCCTTCAACAGCGTGCTGCACTAAATGAGCATCGAGATGACATTCTTTACCTGTGTTTACAGCTTCTACAGGAAGGCCTTTTTCTTTGAATCTTTCCGCATCCATGTCTGCATCTATATCTCCTGCTACAACGCCTATGTTGATGTCTTTCATTTTTTCAACTGTTTTCTCTATCAGGGTTGTCTTACCTGAGCCGGTTGCACCCATTAAATTAACTGCTTTTACATCTTTATCCTCAAGTTTATCCGCTACGGTATCGGCGTACTGCCTGTTCTTATCTAAAAGGCCTTTCTCAGTGTTTTCAGCTATATGTAAGAAACTTAAGAACCGGCCAAGACTCTTCATTGTGTTTTAAATGGTTGATCCGAGTTTTTAACTGTTTCCGGTTTCAAAGAGTTGGATGTGCATGATGTAAAGGTTGCGGAGAGAGTATCTGAAGAAGTCAGGAAGAGACTGGAGGAAGAAGATAAGTCACGTATAGAGAATCTAGAAGTGTCTGTAGGAGGCCTTCTGCTCTTGAACCCTGAGCAACTAGGCTTCTGGATAAAGGAAGCTCTTGAAGACGTGGCAGATACAGAAAGTATTGAAGTAAAGATTTCAAGGCCTGTAATAAGCTGTAACTGCGGTTTTAAAGGCGAGATAAGTCTTGAGAAAGAGGGTATGCACCAGTTAACCGCTTCAATGCTGGAATGCCCTGAATGCGGGGAAAGAAACCCTGAGATTAAGGAGGGTAGAAGATGCTTTATAGAAAAGCTATCTCTAAAATAAAAGTGAGGATTTTATGGGAAAATGGCGTATAGCTGTTGAAGGAACCGTGCAGGGCGTAGGATTCAGGCCTTTTGTCTACAGAACCGCAGAAGACCTTAATCTATGCGGCGAGGTCCGGAATACAGGAGGAGAGGTTGAAATACTTGTTGAAGGAAGTGAAAAAAGTTTAAACAGGTTCTTAAATAGGTTAAAGGAGGATAATCCTGCTCTGGCAGAAGTTGATTCTTTGAAGGTTTCTGAGAAAGATTTTGAAAGTTTTGAGGCCTTTACAATCAGTGAGTCAGGCTCTTCCAACAGTAAACCAGTTTTTCCTCCTGATATAGGTGTATGTGACGAGTGTGTGGAAGAAGTCTTTGACAGGGAGGATCGACGGGAAGGATTTTTCATGAATTCATGTACAGAATGCGGGCCTCGGCTTACAGTTGTGAAGCAGCTGCCTTATGACCGGGAGAACAGTTCTTTTGAAGAGTTTCCTATGTGTGAAGAATGCCGGGAAGAGTATGAAGACCCTGGCGACAGGCGTTTCCATGCACAGACCACCGCCTGCCCAGAATGCGGCCCCCAACTTTCCTTACATAATAGAAAAGGAGAAAGGCTGGAGACAGAAGACTCTATCAACGAAGTCTCTAAAAGAATAAGTAGCGGAGAGATTGCTGCAGTCAAAGGAACGGGAGGATTCCATCTGTGCTGCCGTGCAGACAAACAGAAACCTGTCAAAAAGCTCCGGAACCGTTTAAACAGGGAAAAACCTTTGGCAGTTCTCGTCAAAGACCTTGAACAGGCCAGCAAATTTGCAAAGATCTCAGAAAAAGCTGAAAAACTTCTTAAAAGTCCTCAGAAACCGATCACTCTCCTAGAGAAAAAAGAGAAGGCTGAAGGCCTTGCAGAAAAAGTTTCAGAGCTGCACAACGTCGGCGTAATGCTTCCTCACTCCACTCTCCAACATCTTCTGCTTGAAAAAGTTGAAACACCTCTAGTCATGACCTCTGCAAACTTACCTGGCTTACCGATGTTTAAAGAGAACCAAGCCGCTTTTAAAGGTCTTGGAAACGTTGCAGACTGCTTTCTAACCCATGATCTGCGTGTAGTTAACCGTGTGGATGATTCTGTGGTAAGGCCTTCCGGAATGGTTTTAAGACGTTCAAGAGGTTTTGCTCCTCAACCTGTTTCCACAAATATTGGAGTTGAGGCCTTGGGAATGGGAGGAGACGGCAGTAATGCTTTTGCTGTTTCAAAGAGCAGTGATGTATATTTTTCTCAGCATATTGGAGGCCTTGAAAACGTTGAAACATTGAATTTCTGGGAAACTGCTTTTAACCGGTTGAAGAAGCTGACAGATGCAAGTCCTGACTATGTTGTAGGAGATTTAAATCCAGAGTTTAATTCTGTGAGGAAAGGTAGAGAGATTGCTGAAGAGATCGGAGCAGATTTTGTACAGGTTCAGCACCATAGAGCGCATGTAGGATCTGTAAAGGCAGAGCATGGAGTTGAAGAATGCGTGGGAGTAGCTCTTGACGGCTTCGGCCTTGGAGATAATGGATCAGCCTGGGGCGGAGAAGTTTTTGGACCAGAAGGGGATCGAAAGGCCTCTTTAGAAGGCTTTAAACTGCCAGGACTTGATAAAGCTGCGGAAAGACCTGAAAGAGTGCTTATCTCCATCCTGAACAAGTTCCTTAGTCGAGAAAGTATTGAGGAGGTGCTCGACTTTGAAAGGTTGGAACACGGTAGAGATACTTTGAAAACGGTTTCAAGGCAGGTTGAAACAGGTACAAATACTGTAGAATGTAGCTCCGCAGGCAGAGCTTTGGACGCTGCTTCTTTCCTATTGAATGCCTGTGAAAAGCGTTCCTATCGGGGAGAGCCGGCGATGAAACTTGAGTCCCTGGCTTACAACTGCCCTACAGGACCTGAGCTGCCTGTAGAAATAGGTTCAGCAGATGGTAAAAAGGTTCTGCGGTTGATTCCTGCTTTCAAAGGCCTTCTTGAAAAACAGGAGGAGTTCAGCGAGGGGTTGCTGGCTTCCTCTTTCCAAGAGTTCCTGGGAAAAGGTTTCGGCAAGCTAGCTGTTGAAGTTGCGGAGAGTTCAGGGACAGACTCTGTCTGCTGTTCGGGAGGAGTGATGTACAACAGGCAGATCCGTGAAGCTCTGAAACAGGAGGTCGAGTCTGAAGGCCTTGATTTCTATGTCAATGAAGAGGTTCCTGCCGGAGATGGAGGCCTTGCGTTAGGCCAGCTCCATATTCTACAACAGAAACTGTAGTAAAGTTTTCTAACAAGTTGTTAGCTATTTAAACCGCCGTAGGTAACTTCTAGGTTATGTCCGAAGTTGAGATGGATTTGAAAGGCCTTGAGTGCCCTGAACCTACTTTGAAAATCGGTGTAAAGGCTGAGGAGTTGGAAGAAGGCGATACCATTATTGCGCATGCAGACTGCGACACGTTTGAAAGCGATGTAAATGACTGGTGTGATAGGCAAGGTGCTACATTAGTGTCGCTGACTGAAGAAGATGGTGTTATGACAGCTGAGATCCAGCTCTAAAAAATGCCTTCTTTATTCCTTAGTTTTTTGGAGAGGATAAACAGTTTATGAACGTTGCTGTCTACCTCTGCGAGAGCAAAGGCCATATCTCTGACACTGTTGATTTTGAAGATTTGAAGCAGTTCCTCAGAGGTTTGGAAGATGTTTCTATTGTAAAGAGCCATGAACTGCTCTGTGGAGGAGACGGTAAGGAAATGCTGGAAGAAGACCTGGAGAAGAAAGAGTTTGACCGGCTTGTTATCGGCGGCGGCTCCCCCAAAGAGAAGAGAAGCGGTTACGACGATATCCTGGAGGAGCACGGCTTTAACCCGTTCCTAATGCAGATGGTTAACTTGAGGGAGCAGTGCTCATGGGTTACAGAGGATGAGGAGGAAGCTACCGAGAAAGCCAAGGCCTTGATGAAGGCAGGTGTCAACCGTGTAAAAAAGATGGAAGCCTTGGATAAGGAGAGTATTGAGGCCGAGACAGATGTACTGGTTTTCGGAGGCTCTATTGCCGCTATTGAGGCTGCAAGAACTTTATCTGAAGCAGGTAGGAAGGTTTTCCTGGCTACTGAGAGCTCCAGTCTGGGAGGTACTACAGTTCAAAAAGAGTTTCTGTATCCTGAGGATCAGTGTGCGCCGTGTATGGTAGCTCCTAAGACTGAGGAGATTGAGCATGATGATAATATAGAGGTTTTATCCTTGACAGAGGTTGAGGAAGTACTGGGATCGCCTGGGAACTTCCAGGTGAAGATTAAAAAGAACCCAAGGTATGTTGACCCTGAGAAATGTATTCCCTGCGGTAAATGCTCAGAAGCCTGTCCTGTAACCGTGGAAAATGAATTTGACTATGGTTTAAGCGAGAGAGCTGCTATCTACAAGCTTTTCCCGGGTGCTGTCCCTAACTCATACTTTATAGATACGGAGAACTGTCTGAGGTTTAACGGAGAATCCTGTACAAAGTGTGCAGAGGCCTGTCCTATGGACGCTGTTGAGTACGATCAAGAAGTTGAGAAGAAGGAGATAGATGTCGGCAGCATCATAGTAGGGCCTAAGGCAAGGCCTTACGACGCGGATAAAGTTTTTCCCGAGGTTAGAGACAAAGACTTGGATGTATATACTAACATGGAGTTCGAACGTTTTCTGTCAGAGGCAGGCCCTACAGAAGGCGAAATTGTAACTAAAAGCGGTGAGAAGCCGGATTCTGTAGCTATTGTGCACTGCGTAGGTTCAAGATGTAAGGAACACTTGAATTACTGTTCTGGAACTTGCTGCATGGATTCCCTGAAGATTGCAAGAGCTATAAAGGACGAGTTAGAGAGCTGCGAGGTGCACGAGATTTATGATGATCTTGTGCTTCCTGACAAAGGGTTTGATGATTATGCACAGGATACTGAGGAAGATAAAGGTGTGAACCTTATGGAGTGGGAGATGGACGGTGAGCTAGTTGATTTAGAGGAGGGAGAGAACGGGATAGTGGTGACTGGAGAAGATACAGATGGAAGAAGTAAGAAGTTGGAAGTTGACATGGTTATTCTCTCCGTTGGCTGGCAACCTCCTGAAAACACAGAAAGAATAGCAGAAGAATTCGGTCTGGAGACCGGAGAGTACGGCTTTGTAGACCTGAAAAAACCTGTTGAATCTCCTACAGAGGCCTCCGAAGGAGAATACGCCGCAGGGATGATACAGGGCCCTATGGATACTTTTGAAAGCATGACGCTGGGAAATGAGTCTGCGGGGGAGATACTTGCAAAGATCGTTCCCGGAAGAAAAATAGAGCTGGAGCCTCAGAGAGCAGAGGTAAACTCTGAGAAATGTATCGGCTGCCAGATATGTATTGAAACCTGTCCTTACAATGCTATCTCCAAAAATGAAGAGAAAGGAGTTGCTGAAGTAGATAGAACCCTTTGCGAAGGATGTGGAGCCTGTGTAGCTGCCTGCCCTACAGGAGCGATGCAGCAGAAAAACTTTACATCAGAGGAAGTTGAATCAGAGGTTGAAGGCCTGGTAAAATGAGCGATGAAGTAGATGAGGAGGAACGTGAAAGACTGAAGGAGATGATTAAGAAGCAGCGCCAGCAAATGAAAGAAGACCGGTGGAGCTTCAAGGAAAAAGATGGAGAAAAAGTACTGGAACACGAAGAAACAGAGCAGGAAAAGGCCTCAGAGGAAGTTGAAGAAAATCTCTCTGAAAAGGATGATGGAGAAGCAGAAACAGGAGTAGAAGAAGAGGGAAAAGAAGAGTTTTCAGGGAAAGAAGAAAAGGAGTGGAGGCCTTTAATCGTGGCCTTACTGTGTAACTGGTGCTCCTATGAGGGAGCTGATAAGGCTGGAGGCTCAAAGCTTGATGTCCCTTCAAATGTTCTACCTGTAAAGTTTATGTGTTCAAGCCGTGTAGACTTTGATCTAGTTGTAAAGGCCTTGGAGTGGGGAGCTGATGGAGTAATGGTTCTAGGTTGTCATCCCGGCGACTGCCATTACAAGGAAGGGAATTACCATACTTTGCGGCGTAAACACTTGTTTGATGAATTAATAGATGGTCTTGGAATTAATACGGATCGTGTCATGCTTGACTGGGTTTCTGCAGGAGAGGGAAAAAAGTATTCCCAGGTCACACGTGAAATGGCAGACAGAGTCATGGAGTTAGGTCCTTTAAAGGAGGTCGGTGAGAATGCCAGTTGAGAAAGCTAAAAGATTCACTGAGAAAGCCAGAAACCGTTTAAAAAGTAAAGAAGAAAAATCTAAAGTCGCTATTTACTGGACAGGAAGCTGCGGCGGCTGCGATTCCACAATTATAGGAATCGGAGAGAAGCTTCTGGAAATTGCAGACCAGGTAGAACTTGTTCTCTGGCCTATAGCAGTTGATAAAAAATACAGCGATCTTGAAGGCCTTGAGGAAGATGAAATTGATTTAACCTTGTTTAACGGCGCCCTCCGCCAGGATCACCACATTGAGATGGCGGATAAGCTGAGAGAAAAGTCAAAAATACTGGTATCTTACGGCGCCTGCGCCCATATGGGAGGTATCCCAGGCCTTGCAGATCTTTCAGGGACGGAAGAAGTGATGGAGACTAAGTACAGCGATGTTAAAACATTTGAATCAGGTGAAAGGCCTCGGAAAGAGATAGAAGCTGATTCAGGGAAGCTGACGATGCCTGTATTGACTGAGGAGGTAAGGCCTCTTTCCCACCAGGTAGAGGTTGATTATATTGTTCCTGGCTGTCCTCCTAATCGTGATGAAACGGCAGATTTTCTGCTTGATGTTTTAAGCGGCGATCTTCCGGATAAGGGTTCTATAATTGCAGGTGAGAAGAATCTTTGCTGGAGTTGTCCGCGTGACAGGCAGAGCGAGACTATTAAGACTGTTGATCGTGTTCATGAGAGAAGGCCTGATCCTGGGAAATGTATCCTTGATCAGGGGATTCTGTGTATGGGGCCTGTAACACGTGGGGGCTGCGGTGCTCGTTGCATAAAAGCTAATGTGCCGTGTAGAGGCTGTTTCGGTCCTGCGGATTCGACTGTTGATGTCGGGTCAAAGTATGCTTCTTCTCTAGGGCCTTTGATAGGTCCTGAGGATAATGATAAGATTGCAGAGGTTGTGGAGAATGTTAAGGATTTCCATGGGTTGACACATTATTTCAGTCTTCCTTACTCTCCTTTGAAACAGTTTATAGATGTTGATGCTCGTGAAGGTGGTTTTAATGAGTGAAGAAGAGGATAAAATATGTATTGATCCTGTTACAAGGCTTGAAGGCCATGCTAAAATTGATATACACCTGGATGAGGATGAAAGCGTTGATAGAGCTTATTTCCAGACTACAGAGTTACGTGGTTTTGAAGAGTTCTGTCAGGGAAGGCAGGTTGAGGAGATGCCGCGTATTGCACCGCGTATCTGCGGTGTTTGTCCTTGGCCTCACCACATGGCTGCGGTGAAGGCCTCTGACAGAGTTTGGGGCGTTGAGCCTACTGTAGGCGGTGAGAAGTTGCGGCGTTTGATGTATAATCTGTTTCATTATTCGGATAAGATTCTTCATTTCTATTATCTGGCGGCTCCGGATTTTGTAATGGGGCCTAAGGCCGATCCCGATAAGCGTAACGTGGTCGGCATGGTTGAAGAGCTGGGGGAGGAGAAAGTAGCCCGTATAGCAGGTATGAGGCGGAAGGCTCAGGAGATGCTGGAGGATATCGGAGGCCGGGCTATCCACCCTGTTTTCGGTGTGCCAGGAGGTGTCTCTCAGAGCATTGATGAGGAGAAGAGAGCTGAGATGGAGAAGCAGATCGACGAGTTTGTGGAGTTTGCTGAGTTCACTCTCCAGCTTTTCAAGGATATGGTGCTGGGAGATGATGAGTACCGGGAGCTTATAGCTGAAAAAGATCTTTACCACCTGGAAACATGTTACATGTCCCTTGTAGGAGAAGACGATAAGATAGACCTTTACGGAGGCGGAGAAGTAAAAATTATCGGGCCTGACGGCGAAGAAGTTGAACGTTTCAAACCTGAAAACTACGATGAATATATTGGAGAGCATTCAGAGCCCTGGAGCTACCCTACCTTCCCCTACCTGAAAAAGTTCGGCTACAACGGCCTTGAAGAAGGAAAAGAGACAGGCCTTTACCGTGTAGGCCCTCTGGCTCGTTTGAACGCATCCTCAGGTTTTAAAACAGAGAGGGCGCAGCAGGAGTACGAAGAGTTCTTCGAAGTTCTTCCGGAACCATGTCACCACACACTGGCAATGCACTGGGCCCGGCTGATCGAAATGCTTTACACAGCGGAAAGAATGAAGGAACTCATAACGGACAACGATATCACCTCTGATAAAGTTAAGGCGGAGCCAGGAGAAAATACGGGAAGAGGTGTAGGAGCAGTCGAAGCACAGAGAGGTACACTCTTCCACGACTACGAAACAGACCGGTCAGGGCAGCTTCAAAACGTCAACCTCCTGGTGGCCACAAACCACAACATCCCTGCAATAAACATGTCAGTGGAGAAAGCAGCGAAAGGCCTTATAGACGGAAAGGATGCGGATCAAGGGATTTTGAACATGGTTGAAATGGCTTTCAGGGCGTACGACCCCTGCCTTGCATGCTCCACTCATTCAGCGCTGGGGGAAACACCCATGAAGGTAGAGGTATTTGACTCGGAAAACAGTAAAATCCTTGAAAAAGCTAATTTAGAGGATTCATGAAGGATACACTGGTTCTAGGTCTTGGAAATCCTCTACGTGGAAACGACGGCGCAGGAATAAGGGCGGCGGAGAAAGTAGACCGACAGGTAGATAATGTGGATGTAAGGCCTTCTATTAAAAGCGGTGCTGCTTTACTTGATTTTTTGAGAGGTTATGAACGAGTTTTTATCATTGATGCCGTTGCTGTAGAAAGCGGAACAGTTGGAGAGTGGTGGGCTGTCTCCCCTGATGAGTTACGGAAGCTTTCAGAGGATAACCGTTTCTCCCATGAGCTTTCTTTTCCCGTGGTTCTCGATCTCCTGGATAAGGAAGGTTTCAACCCTGAGATAACGTTTTTCTTGATAGGTGTGGAGGATCAGTCAGGTTTCGAAGTAACATTAAAAGGCGAGCTTTGTCAACAAGTAAATAAGGCTGTTGACAGCCTTACAGACGATATAGTGAACCGGCTTGAACCCGGTGAAAGGCCTTCAAAAGGCAAGGTGACTAGTTAGTGGCTGAAAAAGAGATGCTTCCGGAGAAAGAAGACGATGAGAAGGCCTTGCAGAGCAAGGAGGATGTGAAGTCAACTATAAAGAATATTTCAGAGAGCAAACGTGAATCCCTTGGAGACAGCAGGGTGGAAAAGCTGAATAAAAAGAAAAAAGAGGTGAATGAATCTATGAGCCAGGATGCGGGAGAAAATGAAGAAGTCGATGTTTTGAAAGAAGAGATAGATGACATACGGGGTGCTTTAAGAGATATAGCTAGCGGAGACTTTGAGAAAAACATTAAACCTGATGAAATGAGTCATGAGAAGACTCAAGAACTGGCGCAGACAGCTAATACTGTTGGCGTGGCTATGGGCCAGGTGAAGAACCATTTTGAGAAGACTCAGGAAGAACTTGACTCGATGGTTGGGGATGTTGCAAAGGCCTCAGACAGCGTCCGGGACTCTACAGATGATCTTCATGACAACGTGGAGAAGGTAGAGCAGCTTTCAGAGGAGCTTGACGAATCAATCGATGAGATTGTAGCTGCGGCGCAGAGCCAGTCCACAGAAATATCAGAAGCCCGTAACCTGATGAACCGGGTTATGGAGTCTCTACGTGACAATGCAGATAAAATTGAGAATACTGCAGGACTTGCACAGGAAGTAGATGCAATGGCTGAAGAAGGCCGTAACGCTGCAGAGGAAGGCAGCAACTCGTTAAGCGAGATCAAAGATGCTATTTCCGAGACAACTGGCGATGTGAAAGAGTTAAACGAGAAAAGCAAGAAGATAACAGAGATAGCAAGTACTATAGATGATATAGCAGAGCAGACAGACTTACTGGCCTTAAACGCTTCTATTGAGGCTGCTCGTGCCGGTGAGCAGGGCAGAGGGTTCTCAGTAGTAGCAGACGAGGTTAAGAATCTTGCAGAAGAAAGCAGCGAATCCGCAGACAGAATCTCCCAGTTAATAGAAGAAGTACGTGACTCAGCAGAGAAAACCGCCTCAGAGATGGAGGAAAAGGAGAAAGAAATAAACAACAGCATAAAAACTCTTGATGAGGCCTTAAACTCCTTCAAGAATGTGGCAGAATCTGTAGATGAGCTTTCCAGCGAAGCACAGGAAATATCAGCTGCTATACAGAAACAGACAAATGAAACAGGCCAAGTCGATGAAATAATAGATGATGTAGCAAGCATTGCAGAGGATACTGTAGAAGAAGTGCGTGACATGCGTGAAACAATTGATAAAGAGACAGAGGCTACAGATGGAGCTAAAGATATAGCTATAGACCTCAACTCACTGGCAGAACAGCTTGAAGTCAGAGTTGAGAAACTGCAGAACGCATAAGGCCTTATATGATGTAATGGAGGTTAACTGCTTTTGATCGATGTAGTGATAGCGCATCAAGAATACAACGTAAGAAATCTTTTCTCAAACACATTGAGGCATGGAGAAGAGTTTAACATTGTAGATGAGGTAAGAAAGCCTAGTAAAATTTTCCAGGCACTTAGAAACAACGACTGCGATGTAGTGCTTCTTGGTGTAAGGTTTGAAAGTATTTCAGGCCTTGATATCTTGGCCAATATTTCAGAGAATTTTTCAGTACCTGTTATAATGATACTGGAAGGCGACAGTGAAAAAGAAATGAGTGAGGCAGTAAAATCCTTTTCGTATGGCGCTGTAGACTTTATTTCAACTGAGGAGTCTGGAAAAAATATAAGAGGCCTTGTTAAAACAGTTGCGACAGATAGAATCTCCCAGAAAGTCGAAGAATTCTCTGTTGAAGAACCTGAGGTCGATTCAAGGCCTCCAGGCAAAATCCTTTTCATAGGTTCTTCTACAGGAGGCCCTCCAGGCCTTGAATCTATTTTGAAGTCTTTACCATCTACTTTTCCTGCACCGATCTTTATAGTCCAGCATATGGCTCCTTCGATGACTGAAAGACTTGCTGAACGGCTAAACAAGGTTTCGAATGTGGAAGTAGTTGTAGGAAGAAAGGGAATGAAGCTGGAAGATGGTAAGGCCTTTTTAGCTCCTAACGACAGTAATTTACTGGTTTCTGGAGAGGATGAAGGTGTTTATTTCCGTTCTGAAGATGTTGATGGTTCTTATTCCTCTATTAATAAGTCCTTAAGGTCTGTGGCAGAGCTTTACGGAGAGGCCTGTACCGCAGTCTTGCTTTCCGGTATGGGGAGGGATGGTGCTTTAGGTGCTCGTTTTTTGAAGGCGGCTGGCGGGACGGTTCTGGTGGAGTCTGAGGAGACAAGTTTAATATTCGGTATAGGTAAACAAGTGGTTAGGCAGGGAGATGCTGACCTGGAGCTCCCTGTAGATAAAATAGCTGGAAAAATAATGGAGGTTATGTGAGAGCATGGATAAAGAAGATTTGATTGATGACTATATGGCGGAAGCGGAGGAAATGGTTGATAACCTGAATGAAGGAATGCTGGAGTTTGAGGAGTCAGGAGATGAAGATGCTTTAAACGAGCTTTTCCGCAGCGCACATACACTGAAAGGTTCTTCAAAGTCTATGGATTTTCAGAAGATAGCAGAGCTCTCTCACTCAATGGAGGATGTATTCAATGCGTTGCAGGAGGATGAGATTGAAGCTGATGAGACCTTGTTCAATCTTCTCTTCAATGCTATAGACGAACTGGAGGAACTTGTAGATTATGTAGGTGAAAACGTTGAGGAACCTGATAAAGATGTTTCAGATCTTCTTGACAACCTTGAGAAGGCTAAGAAAGGAGAGGATATAGAGGCCTCAGGTTCAAGTTCTGTAGCGGAGAGTCCTGAAGAGTTTGAGCGTATTGAAAATGTTAAGGTGGATATTGAGCGTCTTGATAAGATCATGAACTCTCTGGGAGAGTTGATGATTGTTGAGAAACGTTTGCGGAAGCTTTTGACCCCTTTTGAGTCAGATGACGTTGAGGACGCCATGAATACCTACAAGCGGCTGGGAGAAGATATCAGGAATGAAGTCTCCCAGGCCCGTATGATACCGGTTTCCCAGGTCTTCGATCGTTTTCCCCGAGCAGTTCGAGATCTCTGCAGCGACCTGGATAAAGAAGTTGACTTCCAGATGGAGGGTAAAGACCTGCGTCTGGACAGAACGGTGCTTGACGAAATCGGGGAACCTATCCTGCATATGATAAGAAACGCTGTAGACCATGGTATAGAGCCTCCGGAAGAAAGAAAAGAAAATGACAAGGACCCTGAAGGAAAAATCTGGCTCAGAGCTGAAAGAGAAGGAAACGAAGTTATAATATCTGTAGAAGATGACGGTAGAGGGATAAACCCTCGGGAAATCCGGAGAACCGCAGTAGACCGCGACGTAATAAGTAAAGAAGAGGCGAAAGGCCTTTCAAGACAGGAGACACTTAACCTGTTGTTTCAGCCTTCCTTCTCCACCGAGGAAGAGGTTTCAGATGTTTCAGGCAGGGGAGTAGGCCTTAATGTTGTGAAGACTTCTGCTGAAAAGCTTCAAGGCAGTTACAGCGTTGAGACAGAGCTTGGTCATGGTACAAGGATTGAGATGAAGGTGCCTTTGTCCTTAGCTATTGTAAGGTGTTTCCTTGTGGAGGTAGGAGACCGCAGGTTTGGTATTCCGATCAATGAGATTGTGAAGTCTGTTTCTCTGGAGGATACTGATGTTAAGAAGCTTGAAGGGAAGAAAGTGTTTATATTCCAGGGCGAGGAAGTTCCTCTTGTAAGGCTTGATGAGCAGTTTGATGTAGAAGGCAGTTCGTTTGAGGATCACGGAAATGCCGTGGTTGTTGAGCGAGGGAATGAGAGAGCCGGGATAACTGTTGACAGGATTGCCGATGTCCAGGATCTTGTGATACGTGACCTGGATTTGATCGAGCCTGATGGTGTGGCAGGAGCTTCGATACTGGCAGATGGAACGCCAGCACTTATAGTAGAGGTAAACACGTTACTATCATAAGGTGGATCACAAAAATGGAACTTGACGAGGACAAGCTTGATACCCTTCGGGAGATAGCTCATATAGGAGCAGGAAACGCTTCCAAATCGCTTTCAGAACTGACTGATAACAGAGTAGGAGTCGAATTCCCGAAGATAGAGAAACACAACGTCAAAGACATTCCTGAACTGTTCGAAAGCCCTGGAAAAACAGTTACATCCGTATCAATAAACGTAGGCGTTGAAAACAATCAAGGAGGGGAAGAAGACCTTGGAGAGCTCCTTCTATTGATGGACTGGGACTCAACCAAGAAACTTGCAGAAATACTTACAGAGGAAGAAGTTGGCGAACCACCGCTTAAAGGCGTACAGAAATCCTCAATAGGAGAGACCGGAAACATTCTGGCAGGCAGCTGCCTATCCGCAATAACAGAATACGTAGACCTCAAACTTCTAGAAGGAGTACCAGAAGTAAATACAGATCTACTAGGAGCAGTAATGGATGAACACCTGCTTGAAATCGCAAAAAAAGATAACGACCTCCTCGTATTCCAAACCAACTTCACCCTGGAAAACGAAAAAGCAGAAGCCTACTTCGTAATACTGTTCAAACCAGAGAAATACAAAGTGATCCTGAACAGGCTTGAGGTAGATCAGTAGTGCCGGAAAAAGCGGAAGCAGTGAAAGAAGGAGAGAGACAGGAAAACGTAGAGCTCGGCGAATACAAAATAGGAGAAGAAGACACTGTCCTATCCGCTCAAGGCCTTGGAAGCTGCGTAGGAGTAGCACTTATCTCCACAAGCCTTCCAGTGGCAGGCCTTGCGCACGTAATGCTTCCTGCAAGCGAAGAAGGAGACCATGCTGAGGCCTTACTTACTGAAATGATAGATGAACTTAAAGAAAAAGGAGTAAGCTTGGATAACATTGTTGCAAAGATTTTTGGCGGCGCTGAAGTCATCGATAATGACATGGATATAGGCCAGGAGAATATTGAGTCAGCGAAGACTGTTCTGAATTCTAAAGGCATAGGGATTGCTGAGGAAGATGTGGGCGGAGAGAAAGGCCGGTCTATATGGGTTAACTGCCGTACAGGGAAAGTAGTTATGAGAAAACCTTTTGAGGAGACAAAAATTTTCTAAAGCTTTCAGACCCTTTCATCAATTGCTTCAAGCAGTTCTTCAGTATCTTCAACCTCTATAACCATTGTAACCTCTCCTTCAATATCCTCACCTACCTCAAGCATTGTCTGAACAATCAATACGTCAGAACTTTCATCAACACCGCCGTCCTCTATCTTCGAAATAACAGTGTCAAAAAGGCCTTTCAAAGGGAGAAAGGCGAGCTCTGCATCTGAGGTTTCAACTTTAAGGCCTAGAAACTTTTCTAAAGCATCCAGGTATACTTCTACTGTTTTATTCCCTACCTGCAACAAGTCTTCATCATTCTCACCTTTTTCCACTAGGTTTAACAGTTTGCTGTAGTCTTCTTTCATGAATGAAAGTATTACAGCTCCTTCAATGTTTTCCGCTGTGGAGTAAACGCTTACAGTAGCTGAGTTGCTGCCTTCATATAGTTCAAGACTTTCTTTAGCGTGTTCTGAAGGCACTACATCTACTTCTGGGACCGAAAGATCTACTTTTTCACAGGTTACCTCAGATAGATAGGTTGCTACCTGGCCTGCTCCTACATTCCCTACCTCTGCTATTCCATCCCTCTGCATTTCAGAAAGCCTTGATTCCGTCATCAGCACTTCACATCTTTAATCAGTTTAAACAACATTAAAACGGTTTTGAACTCTGTCCTAAAAAAACAGTGTGATAAACCTGTAAAACCGGGAGCTGAATAGTAACTTTCTTTAACCGGAAAAATGTTTTAAACAAGTCCCGTTAATTCTCAGTATATGAGTACAAAGATACTGTCTATTGAGGACTCAGAGTTCGAAAGAGAATCCATCACCAACCTCCTAGCAGAAAACGGATACAACAATATTGCCGAAGCAGCCACAGCAGAGGAAGGTCTTGAAAAATACGATGAAGACACTGATCTAGTGCTGCTTGACCTCCGACTACCGGATATGGACGGAATAGATGTCCTGAAAGAATTGGAGGAAAAGAATGCAGACGTCATAATTGTATCAGTTGTCAGAGAGGAGAAGACCAAGAACGAGACTAAAGATATAGGAGCTGAGGCCTACGTGGAAAAACCTATTACAGAGGATAAGCTTATACCTCCTATAGAAGAGGTGCTGGAGTAGTGAAAGCCCTTGTAACCGAGGACTCCTCCTTCATGAGAAGCATCCTAACAAATATCCTAGATGATCTTGGTTTTGATGAAGTTAAGGAAGCCGAGAACGGTAAAAAGGCCTTGGAGAAATTTGAAGGCTTTGACCCTGATATTATCCTGCTGGATATTGTAATGGATGAGAAAGGAGGTATTGAAACACTGGCAGATATCAGAGACCAGGATGAGGAAACACCGGTCGTAATGGTTTCAGCTGTAGGTCAGAAAGATGTTGCAGAAGAAGCTATGGAAAAAGGTGCACAGGACTTCGTAGAGAAACCTTTCGACAACGACGATGTAAAAGAAACAATTAAAGAAATCCTGGATCTCTAAGAGTCCTTCACTCTTTCTTTCGCTTTCTCACGTACTTCTTCCTCTGAAAGCTGCTCCTCCTCTGAATCATCTTCTTCATCTCCAAGTTCATCCCTGAGTTCAGAGATCTTCATAGCCTCTTCCTGGCTAAGGCCTTCCTCCAGGTTAAGTATAATTATCAGGCGGTCTTCAAGCACCGCTACGCCTTCAATATAGTCTGCATGCACCTCTTCTTCCAGTATCGAAGGAGCATCCTTGATTTTGTTTTCGTTTACATTCAGAACCTCTTTAACATCATCGACTAAGACACCTGCAGTAGCATCCTCAAGCTCTATTACAACTATAAACTTGCTTTCGCTTGTTTCAAGACCGAACCTAGGCCCTAGATCAAGTACAGGAACCACTTTCCCCCTTATATTGGTTATACCTTCTATAAAGTCCGGTACATTTGGAACCGGGTTTATAGTCTTCTCCTCTGTCTTTATAACTTCTTTAGCTCTTTCAATGTTCAAAGCATAATCTTCATCTGCGAGTTCGAAGACAAAGATCTGTTTCTGCTCCTCAAAACGTTGATCCTCTTCCTCATTGTCTGCCATGTTATCAAGCCTCCTCTCCGCTATTTAACTCCTGAATTTTATCCTCAATACCTTCCAACTTCTCAGCCTGGCTTTGAAGCCGCTCGTTAACCTCTTCTATACCTTTAGATAAATGGTCAGCGGACTGAGAAAGCTCCTCAGCCGATTCCTCAATACTGCCGATACTGGAAGACTGCTGCTGGGCTGCCGCAGAAACCTGCTGGATCTCAGGCGACAGATCCGATATCTCCTCAGCAATCTCCTCCAAAGACGTTAAAGCATCCCTTATAACACCTGAACTTTCCTCAAGGATCTCCTGCGTACCGTTTATCTCTGTACTGACCTGCTCAATACTCGACATCATATCCTCAACAATACGGGAAATATCCTCAGTAGAATCAGAAGTATTCTCCGCCAACTGCTTAACCTCCTCCGCAACAACAGAGAACCCTCTGCCCTGCTCACCGGCACGAGCAGCCTCAATAGAAGCATTCAAAGCCAACAAATCAGTTTTCTCAGCAATATCATCAATAGTATTCGTAATATCCCTTATATCACGGCCTGACTCAACCAACTCCTCAACAGAGCCCTGAGCCTCCGAAACCGTAGACTCCATCTCCTCAATCTTCTCAATACCTTCCTCAGCAGACTGCCCTGCCCTCTGAGAAGCCTCATTAATATTAGATATAGACTCGGCAGCCTCCTCAGAACTGTCCGCAATCTGCTCAGCCGAAACAGACAAATCATTAACAGAAGACTCCAAATCCTCAATATTACCCGCCTGCTCATCACTCAAACCACTCATCTCAGTAGAAAGAGAAGCCAAATCCTTAACCGAAACAACAACAGAACCAATATCCTCAGCAAACTCCAAACTATAAGAATCAACACAGTTACTCCAGCCTTCAAGCCACTCTACAAGGCCTTCACGAGACCCTTCCTCTTTCTCAACATTCAAGGCCTTCTCAACACTGACTTCTCTGCTCTTAACCTTCTCTTTCACTTCATCAACCGATAACTCAGTTATCTCTTCAGACTCCATAACCTTTCAACACAACAAACACTTGATACAACTTCGGTATTAAAACATTGCCTCAGCCCATTCCATCGTTAAAGTTGAGAGCCAACAGACACAAACAAATATAATTATAACCTCTTAGTGACAAACACATGGGCCTGGTTAGGGAAGAAAAACCTCTATGGGATAAGACAGTGCATGAGGCCTTTGAAGACACAGAAGTTTCCGATGTTCTTCAGGAAGTCTTAGGCTCAGATGCAGCCAAAGGCCTTTGGTGGAAGAACCAGCACGATATTGCCCATTATTTCACCGACAAAAGGCCTGTAAGAAGAGGAGAACACGTTTTCGATGCCTCCATATCCTTGAAAAATCAGGTGACGTTGAAGATCTTGACCCTGCACTTATTTTGAAAACTGCCATACACGATATAGGGCACGGCGCATTCTCCCACTGGTCTGAGAAAGTAGCCGAAACCGGGCTCGAAGAATTAGTTTATGGATAATGGACCCGCAGGGATTTGAACCCTGGGCCTTCCCCTGTCTTGCGTTTGGTTTCTCGGAAGCCGCCGAAGTGCGGCTTATTGCGTAGCCGAAGACCTTGAAAGGTCTTCTGGACTAGAAGATCAGTTACCTGATCTTCGTGGACTGAGCGTAACCAGTCGCTGCAAGGGGGACGTTCTGCCAGACTGAACTACGGGCCCTTCTGTTAGGAAGGAAATGTTCTTTTGTAGGCAGTGGGTTGGTTGTTGAGACTTATTTTTTTATAACCGGTTTCCTTTTTTTGTTGGAGAGCAGAGGTATGTGGATGGAGGGTATTTAAAGTTTTGAGTTGTGTGTTTCTGTTGCGGGCTAAGGACAGTTGATACCTGGGAGAACGGTTTTCCCGGGTTGAGGCCTCTTTCCGGTTTTGAACTGTGAAGGGGTTTTTAACTGTTAAGGCTCGTATATTGGGTACGGCCGTTGAGTGGCTGTAGTTAATAGTTTTAAGGTGGTAAAGGGGCGTCCATAAGTTGGGTGTCCTTAGCACGAATGTGTCGCCTGAATCACTCGCAGATTAAATCTGCTGCGAGCCAGCATTCCATCCGGAATGTGGCATTATGTGGGCGATAGTAGTGCACGCCATGATCGAGGCCTTCTGTTTTAGAGGGTCTTGGCTTGAATGGTGTAAGTAGGGGTTCGACCACCACTGCTATCACAAGAATTTGCTTTTGTGATAGCCGGGTTACCGAGCAATTCAAGCTGGTGCCTGAAACTGGATCACTGCCATGCTGGGTAGTGGATGGCTCGGTTCGAGAAGCCGATGAAGGACGTGGCAAGCTGCGATATGCTCAGGTGAGGCGCATGCAGCCTTTGAGCCTGGGATTTCCTAATGCGACTTCGTGCGTCGTTTCGGCGACGCGCTGGGAGACCAGCGGGAACGCGGTGAATTGAAACATCTTAGTAGCCGCAGGAAAAGAAACCAATATAGATTCCCCTAGTAGCGGCGAGCGGACGGGGAATACGCGCAAACTGAACACTTCTCCGAGAGGAGTTGTGGATGTGGGTTTGGCCGTCCTTTAAGAGACCGCACAGGTAAGTCGAAGTCTCCTGGAATGGAGCGCCGTAGAGAGTGAAAGCCTCGTAGACAGAATCTGCACCGTCTTTGGACGTGCCGAGAGTACCATGGGTTGGAAATCCTGTGGGAATACGGGAGGCACTTACCTTCTAACGCTAAATACTTCTCGAGTCCGATAGCGTACTAAGTACCGTGAGGGAAAGCTGAAAAGCACTCTTCGAAGGAGGCTTAAAAGACCCTGAAACTATCCAGTTACAGGCTTGGCAAAGCGTTTAAGCGTCGATAACCGTGAAAGAACTTTCCGAGAGGTTCAAGTATGAATCGGTTGGAGCAGCGTTTTGCCATCCGTTTTGAAAAACGGGGCAGGGAGTTGGATACCGTGGCAAGGCTAACCACTTTTTCAGTGGGGAGCCGTAGGGAAACCAAGAAGGCCGCAGCACGTCTTTGACGTGTCAGGGTCCTCGTGTTAACGTGCGAGAAGTCACCGTGTCCTTATCCGAAGCTGGTCGATCTAGGCCTGACCAAGGTGAAGCGGCGCGAAAGCTCCGTGGAGGCCTGAACC
>JBDGSI010000038.1:0-8086 GCA_042217615.1 Candidatus Nanohalobium sp. | reverse complement strand
TTAAGGCTAACGATACTGTAGATAATCAAGGATTTGAGAACGTCAGCTCTGTTGAGGTGGATAATACTCCGCCTTCGGTAAGTTTTGACACCCCTTCAAATGGTGATGCGGTAACGGACAGCTTCTACCTGAACACTACTATTGCAGATAATCTTGGGAACGGTAATTCTTCGACTTACAGGTACAGGATCTCCAACAGTTCCGGGGTCTTGACCTCTTTCCAGCAGCTTAACTCTGGAAGCGGAGACAAGTATTACACAGAGATTGACAGCCGGAACTACGCGGAGGGAATCTACACCTTGAATGTCTCCGCGGAAGACGTTGTCGGCAACTTGAGGACTAGATCGATCCAGGTCAGCTTTGACAACGAGCCACCTCAGGTAAACATTACCTCACCTAGATACTACTCAGTCAAAAACGGGTCTGTAGGTATTGAAGCAGACGTATACGACAAAGCAGGTAACCTTGAGGCCTCCAGCATATTCTGCAGGATCTCAGGCTCCGGATGGCAGACCATGAACTACTTCTCCTCCAGTGACACAGCAGAATGCAGTATCGACAGCACAACCCTAGCGAACGGAGTCCACAAAATGGAAGTAAAGGCCAACGACTCCTTAGACCAGAAAGGCCTTGACTCAACAGGAATACATATTGACAACCAAGATCCCCAGAACATTCAGATAGATGCTAATGAGACAGTAGTCCAGAGCGGCGACCCTGTAAAAGTGAACGTAACCGCAGATGAGCCTAACCTGCTGAAGATTTTAACTGAGGGATTAGAAGCAAGTAAATATCTTCTTTACAGTGAAGAATTTGAGAGCTACAGTAATGGCGCAAATCCTTCAGGCTGGACTGAAGTATCTGGGGATTGGGAGGTCTACAACGGCGACTACAGATTAAGCAGTGTTGGAGACGGCGTCGCAGTAAGTGATGGGAGTTGGACAAATCTTTCATACAGTACAGAAGTTAAAATGAGTGAAGATGATTCTGCAGGCCTATTTATTAGGTACAGCGATTCCAATAATTTCTACAGGATAGAGTTCGCTAACAACAAGACAGGAGATAACTCAGCATCGTTCAACGGAATAAGACTTGTTGAAGAAAGTTCCGGCTCATCTTACGTTAAGGAATCCAATACAGATATCCATTTCCAGCCAGGGAACTACTATAACCTACGAGTTGCGGCCTCAGGATCTACCATAAAGGTTTACTGGGAAGGAGAACAGGTACTGGCTACAAGTACAGCAGAGACCTGGAATGGAAAAATCGGTACATACTCCCTAAACCAGCAGCCAAGCTACAAATACTTCAATGTCTCTAAGCAAGGCTTTAGAACCAGTACAGTACCTGCGGACGGAGAAGTAAATGTTGAAGTACTGGATGAGGCAGGGAATAAGGCCTCCAGTGCTTACAACTTGATTATTGACAATGAGCCTCCTGAGTTCTCCCAGTTATCAAGGAATGTTAGCTACATGAGGACCGGGGAGACTGTCCGGTTCCAGGCCTACATCAATGACTCCAACCTTGATACTTCGACACCCAATATCTCAGTAGTTGACAGCAGCCAAAGCTTTGTCAAAGATATTGGAGAATCATGCAGTTCTGTAGATTCCAACATTTACCTCTGCAACGGCACCTGGAGCGGTAAGGCCTCTGGATCTGCTGTAGGCAACGGCAACTACAGCTTCAAAGTATTTGCTGAGGATGAAGCCGATAACACGAACTCTACTATCTACGAGAAGGAGTTAACAGTTGATAACACAGATCCTTCTTATTCAAACCTTTTGATCAACGATACGTACATTAATGACAGCCAGGTTATCCGTTTCTCCAGCGATGTCACGGATCTCACGTTTAACGGCTCTGCAGCGGACGTTAAGGCCTTTAATGTTTCCAGTCCTGGCCAGGTGTTTGATACTGGTGAGAGCTGCTCTGGTTCAGGAACAAGTTTCAGCTGTGAGACTGTCTGGAATCCTTCTGGCGAAGGCAATTACAGCTTTTCGATCAACAGTACTGATAAAGCCGGTAACTTTGAGTACAGGGAGTTGAATGACTGGTTTTTCCATGATACTTCAAGGCCTGTGCTTTGGAACGGAGATACGAATGATTCTATTGTGCAGACTGGACAGGATATAGAGGCTTGGGCTAAGGCTTCGGACAATACCGAGGTTTACGAAGTGGTTGCTGATTCATCTACACAGTTATCCTTCAATGGTTCTCACTGGAGAGGAGTTGTTGAGGCAGAGCCTGATGAAGCAGTTAATTTGACGGCTTATGACCTGGCGAACAACTCCGGAAGCTTAGATATAGACTATACCGTAGATAATACGCCTCCGGTAGTGGAGAACTTTACGTCGAACGCTACTATAGACATTGCTTCAAGCTTTAACACAGTGAACTTTACCGTTAACTCCTCAGACCAGCACTTAAACAGTACGGAGATTGAAAACATCAGCAGCGGCGGCTTTACAGACATGAACCTGATTGGCGGCGAGAAGTACAGCCTTGCCGTGAAGCCTGAGAAGCTGGGGCTGGACTCCGGAGGTTCCTACAACTTGACAGTAAGGAGCACCGACAAGGCCTCTAACACTGCCGAAGACTACTACATACTAGGGATAGATAACGGAGACCCAACAATTACGTCCATCGACTTGAATAACACTGTTTTCAGGCCTAACACTGCTGTAAAAGCGAATGTAAGCCTTGTTGAGAAGCATCCTGACACGGTAAAAGCTAACGGGCACAGCATGTCAGAGCAGAACGGTTTCTGGATTACAGACCTGGTCTTGAACCGTTCAACCCAGAACCCTGTCAACATTTCAGCTGTAGATATTGTAGGTAACAGAGACTGGAACCTGTCTGATCAGTACTACATAGATGACACCTCCCCAACCATCCACTCATTCAAGGTTAACGCCTCCTACAACGTCAGCAGATCAACTGATACAGTCAACTTCAAGGTTAACGCCTCCGACACCCATCTCAAAAACGTTTCAATCAACGGAACAAAGCTCGAAAACAATACTGTCTGGGAAAAGGCTTTGAAACCCACAGATCTGGGATGTCCTACCGGAACCGTAGAGAACTGCAGTTTACAGGCAGTAGCAGTCGACAAAGCAGGTAATACTGTTCAAGAAACTTTTAATCTTACGGTAGACGATGTTATCCCTGAAGTGAAGAACCCGTGGGTAAACAGCACTGTTGTAAATTCAGGCGACACTGTTAACTTTTCAGCTACTATAAACGACCATAATCTTAACAGAAGCGGAGTTATCAACTTTACCTCTGCCATCTGCAGTCTAGGAAGCAGCACAGGATTTAACTCCTGTACATCAGAGATTTACAGCTCTGGATCCTACATTTTCTCCGCAGAAGATAAGGCAGGCAACCTGAACATTTCAAGGAGTATTGATATTGCAGTAGATGATACTCCGCCATCTATATCTGGCTTCAGCTCTAACGCCACATTCAACACTTCAAGAAGCAATGCCTCAGTCAAGTTCAACGCCTCAGTAACAGATCAGCACCTTAAAAACGTTTCAATTAATGGAACAGGTCTTGTAAATAATACAGGCAGCGAATGGAGCCTGGAAGCAGAGCCCCAGGCCTTAGGATGTCCGCAGAACACAGAGTCAACCTGTATACTCCAGCTTAAAGCAGTAGACAGAGCTGAAAACGTGAACACATCAATCTACAGCTTAAAGGTAGATGATGTCAGACCTCAAGTGAACTATGTAGATATAAATGAAACTGTAATACAGTCAGATAGTAGCGTTGAGGCCTACGTAAATGTTTCAGGCGAGTCAAACAGTTCATTGAAATCTGTGGAGGCTGAGGGAGAGCAGCTTTCATGGAACGGAACAATGTGGACAGCAGCAGTTCAGGTCGATAATGATGGAATAGTAAACGTCTCGGCGACAGATAATGCAGGGAATAAAGGATTCAACAATACAGTTAGCTACACAGTTGACGACACATCTCCTTCAATACCTGTTTTCGGCTCCAATGCTTCCTACAACTACAGTAGAAGCGATAAAGTACTGAACTTCTCTGTGGAGGCCTCAGACCAGCATCTTGAAGCTGTTGAGATACTGAACAAGTCCTCAGGGAATTACCTGGAGATGAATAATGTTTCAGGCAGTTACAGTTTCCAGGCTTCTCCAGAGAGTCTTGGATGTAGTTCAAGTACAAAACAGAAATGCACGCTGAGGGCAAAGGCCTCTGATAGGGCGGATAATACAGAGTTAGAGTCTTACAATTTGACCGTGGATGATGTAGATCCTGTTATCTCTGAGGTAGAGGTTAATGATAGTATTGTGAAACCTAACGCTGTTGTCTATCTCTCCGCGAATATTTCCAATGAGGATCATCTAGACCTATTGGATGTCTCCGCTGAAGGAGAGGCCTTGTCGTTCAATGGTATTAACTGGAGCAGCCAGGTCCAGGTTGATAATGATGAGGTTTTCAATGTTTCTGCGACTGATAAAGCAAGTAACACTGGTGAGAACGGTTCTGTAGATTATATTGTTGATACTGAGAGGCCTGATGTTTCTAACTTGAATTCCAGCGATCCTGATGATGTTTTGAGAGGCGATCAGGATGCTAACTTTACTGTTAATGTTTCCGATGAGAACGGTGTGGATGATGTAAGCATTGAAGGTGTTTCGATGCAGGAGGGTAGCGGGGAATGGTTTGTGTTTACTTCTCCTCAGAACCTGGGTTGTCTTCCGGGCACTGTATGTAATTTGACTGCTACTGCTGTCGATAATGCTGGCTGGACTAACTCCACGAATTACTCGATAAAAGTGGATGATTCTGCACCGGTGATGGGAGATTTAACTGCTTTGAACGCTACCGGCGGAACTCCTGAAACAGCTAAGGAGGAATGGTTCCTTGAGTGGGAGGCTAACGCCACGGACTTCTCTAACCTTACGGTAGAGCTGTTTGCAGAAAACAGGAGTACAGGACAGATTGTAGGGAACAAGACTGTCTTAAACCAGGTTGACCAGGATACTTACAGAGAAGTGGAGAAAGTAGGCTACTTCAACGCTTCAAACGGGACGTTCAGGTTCAGGGCAAAGGCCATTGATTCAGCAGGGAACGTAAACAGCACAACTTACCTACTTGAGGTCTCCGCACAGCCTCCACGTATCAACAACATCTTTGTAACTGATAAAAGGCCTGAAGAGGATAGACAGCAGTTCCAGATAAAAGCTAACGTTACAGACACGAACACTATATCAGTAGTGAACGCTACAGTAACAGGTCCTGGAGTAACAGATCAGAAAGAGATGAAACTTGTACAGCCTCAGCCAAACATGACAGGAGGTATCTACGCAACCAATTACACTGCTACAGAGAGCGGAGATTATTCAGTAGAGATCTCTACAAAAGATGCTACAAACGAGGCCAATACAGACTCCAGAAGCCAGTTATTCAAGGCCATAGGAAAAACTACTGGAGCGATAAAAGTCAACGCATCCAAAACTCTTTTCGACAACATTACACAGGAAAACTACGGCAACTTTACAGTTGAAAGAGTTTACAACAATACAGGCCTTGTCACAGCATACGATGCAGAAATAACAAGGCTGAACAGCCCTGAAGGATTTTTTTCCAACAGTTCAAGAGTTAACTGCGGCGATATATCAAACAGCTCTACTTGTAAAGTAGTAGAGCAAGTAAATATCACGCCCGAAGCCTCTACAGGCCTTTTAAATGTTTACAGTACTGCCGGCTGGATTAATCCTGACTACAGTTCTGGAGCGGCTTCGAACACGACAGTTTTCCGCGTGCTGCCTAATCCTGTTTTGAAGGATCTTTATGGAGATACATCTGCGAAGGTTTACTGGAATAAGTCAGAGAATGTTTCTGGTTTCAAGCTTCAGAACTTTGGAAACGTCCGGCTTGAAGATGTTGAAGTAGTGGAGGTGAATGATCACCTTGGTTCTAAGACAATCCAGGAAGGAGAGTATACTGTTCATCCTTCAACTCTGGATCTAGGTGTTGGAGAGAACATTACCTTGCCTGTGGAGATCGATATAAATGAGAAAGGAAGCTACAGGTTCAGGTTAAGGGCTAACGCTACAGGCAACTCTGCTAACTGTGATTCAGATAGCTGTACAGTTACAAAAGATATTAGTTTGAACGCATACAGGAAACTGGATTTAAACCTATTGAACGGATCCGGAGAACTGTTCAGAGATAACTACACGTTGGAAGCAGAGGTAACGAACGAGGAAGGCCTTGGAGTTGACAGCTACACTGTAGGCTTCTACGATAACGACACCTTTATTGGCAACGTGTCTACCTCTAGTTCGGGTGTTGCTTCAACTGACTGGAACGCCTGGGATGAAGATACTGGAGTCCACAATGTTTCTGTTAAGATCTGGGACAATAAGAGCCGTTACTTGGAGGCAGGGAACAGTTCTGACTTCAGCGAGGTTTCCTTGAATGATTCCCTGAGTTTGGCGCAGACCTTGCAGGATACAGACATGTACTGGTATGAGGATCCTGATGATAACGTAACCTTGAACTACTCTGTGACTGACAGGTTTGGCAGAGGAGTGGAAGACGCTACTGTGAAGCTGTTCACCAATGCTTCAGGCAGCTTTGAACAGGTTGAAACCTGTGTAACAGGGCCTGGAGGCGACTGCAGCATTGTCTGGAACACAGATATTTCCCAGAAGGCAACGGCGAAAATCAGGTCAATGGCTGTAAAGAACAGATTCTACTCCAGTTCAGGCAATAAGACAGGCCTTGTAGATATTCTGGGCGGCTTCTCTGTCAGTGTTTTATCTCCTTCACAGGGCGGAGAAAGATCTTCAGATCTGAATCTGGTAGTAGACACTTTACAGGATCTGAACGCTTCTGTAAAAGATCAGAACGGAGACAGTGTCAATCCAGAACAGTTGAACTGGACAATCAACACAAGCACAGGCAGTGTCCAGAAGATAGCCGAAGGAAAAACCACTAACTGGACTGTTGACAGCCTTGGCTACGGAGTGCACAACCTGACAGCTACAGCCGGCAACCAGTCAAAGAACGCCTCCGAAACAGTTCTAGTAAAGATATACGAACCTTCAAACGCTACTATAACAAGTACTTCAAGCAGCAGCGTCGCCCGCAACAGTTCAGTAAACATTACCGCCCAAGTTAATAACTCTAGAACCGGCTCAGCGATAAAAGACTACAGATGCAGCTTCTACAACAATAACAACCTTATAGGAAACAGTTCAACAGATAGCGGAGGCCTCTGCAAAATCCGGTGGAATACCTCACAGGCAAACTATGTAGGGCCTCACAACGTGTCAGTGAAGATAGAAGAGAAGAGAACCAGCACCGAATGGTACCTGCCGGTAGAAAACAGTTCAAACGCCAGAGAAATAGACGTCACAGAACAGTTAGAGATCAACATTACAAGGCCTGAAGGAATAATCAACAGCTTTACAACCGTTTCCCTGAACTCAACCGTGGAGAACAGGTTCGGCAGCTTTGAAAATGCAAACGTTTCCTGGAGATCAAACATTACAGGATCTATAGGTCTAGGAGCTAATACAAGCTGGAAAACTGATGGCACAGCGAGAGGACCTCATAACTTGACTGCCGAGGCCTTCTACGGCAACTATACGAACGGCACTGATTCCAAAGTTGTAGAAGTGTTTGGCTGGAGCAGTATAAAGTTCAATGCGTCCGGCAGCCATTTGAAGGGGAGTAACGTGAATGTTCCTGTCCGTGTAGAGAATGCTGAGACCGGGAACGGTATCGGGAACTACAATGTAACTGTTTACAGGAAGAATGAGTCTGCTTCTTCTTTCAAGAAACTGGATAGAAGCTCTACAAACATTAATGGATGGGCTAACTTTACATGGGATACCTCGAACGTTGCTCTCGGCAACCACACGTTGAAGGCCTCTATAAATGATTCAGAAAACTTGTTCTTCAATGCGACAGAGTTTAACGAGACTTCAAAGGTTTTCATCGGAGGCAGTCTTCAGCCAGGTATTGAACAGGTAGATAATAGAACGGTTTACCGTGACCGGTTCTCAACACCTAGGGCTACAAACATCACGGTGAACGTCAGCAG
>JBDGSI010000037.1:0-15560 GCA_042217615.1 Candidatus Nanohalobium sp. | reverse complement strand
CCGAAATCGTTCTCATCGGCTTAGTCTTCAACAACTTCCTCGCCCTTTCCTCATCCTCCCCAGCAAACTCAAGGATATCACTGTTCTTCGGCATACCTGAGAAACTTATCTCTCCGCATAACTCTTTTTTCCGGGCTTCAACCTCTTTCTTATCCTCTATTTCTCTGGATTCTATCTCCTTAATTATCTGACGTGATATCTTTTCAAGGCCTGACATAGGATAGAAGCCTACCTATTCCTTGAAATTTAAAAAAGAGGCCTCCTCTTACAGTTTTTAATGAAAAAGAAACTTGTTGTCTTGGCAGGTTTAATATTGGTTTTAACTGCATCTGCAACTGCTTTTAGCTTTTCTGACATGTTTGGAACCGAAACCGGGAAAGTGGCTTTGGTACAGCTGTCGGGAACGATAACTCCTTCTTCATCAGGCTTCAGCACAGGAGGTATTACACCTTCTAAAGTCCGTGAACTAAATCGGAAGGTAGAAAGTGGCAACTATGATGCTGTAATATACGAGATAAACTCTGGAGGAGGTGCTGTAGTGGCTTCAAAAGAAATAAAGAGGTCTATAGAAAAAGTGAGTGTTCCTACGGTCTGCAGATTCAGAGATGTCTCTGCCTCAGGAGCCTACCTTATATCAACAGGATGCGACAAAATAGTAGCGGATTCAGCAACAATGACTGGAAGCATAGGGGTAACAAGTTCCTATCTGAGTTTTTCAGAAGCAATAGAGAACTATGGAATAGACTATATTAACATATCAGCTGGAAAATACAAGGAAATGGGTTCAAGATTCTCAAACATGTCAGAAAAAGAGAAAAAAATTATGGAGAACATGGCGGAGAATATACAGGAAGAATTCATCTCTATTGTAGATAAAAGCAGGAACCTGACCTCAAAAGAAGAGAAAAAAATTGAAACAGCAAGGATATTCCTTGGAGACGAAGCTAAGAACCTGAGCCTGGTAGATAAGTTGGGAGGAAGAAGCACGGCGATAGAAGTAGCGGAAGAATTATCTGGCAAGGATGAACTTAAAGTAGAAAAAGTTGAGACAGTTCAGGAATTCAACTTGATGTCAATGTTCCTGTCAGAAACAGGTATAAAGGCCTTCCTTGATATTTTCAGCGCTCAGGGAGTAGAGGTTCCTTTAAAGGCAGAACTGTAGATTAGATGTAAGAAAAAGCTTGGAAATGTTTTGAATTCTTTGACTGAGGGGAGATAAGTAGGGAAAAAGATATGTGAGGTTTTAAGGTTTTTCGATTCCTTCAGGGCCTTCAGGCTTCTCTGAGTGCTCCCAGAGCATGTCAAATACTGGTGAGAGCATGTTGTCTGCCATGTGGTCGCTTTTGCTCCAGAAAGCGGTGTCTTGTGTTGAGTGAACTTCATCGTGTGTCATGGCCATGGTCAAGGCCTCATCGTCGATGATAGTGAATCTGCCGTCAGGAGCCTGTTCAAGTTCATCAAGCTTTTCTTCAAGGCCTCCTAGGTGTCTAACGTCTGCGTGTTCGCTTAATGCGTTGAAGGCTTTCCTGTTTTCATCTGTTATGGGTGCAAGAACCTTTACGTTTACTCCTTCCTCCTTTGCTTCTTTAAGCAGGTCAGAATGGTTTTCGTGAATGTCTTGAAGGCCTTTTTCAGAAGTCATTATCTTTATGCTTTGGTCGGCGTCTTGGAACATGGTTCCCATGTGCTGGTGGATCTGGTGGTTGCCTTTCAGTGATCCGGACATTTCTGCAGGGTCCACAAGTTCTACTCCTTGATCATATAGGTCTTCAAGTTCTTCTACAGCGTCTGAGTCTTTAAAGTCGTCCAGTTTATCCAGTTTTTCGTCCAGGTCTTTTTCGTGCTGTTTCTTAATATTTTCAATAGCCTGTTCTGGGGGAATACTTACGTATTCCATGGGCTTTGCGGATTTTATCACTACAAAGCCTTTCTCTGCTAGGGATTCAAGAACATCGTACGCACGTGAACGAGGAACATTAGTCATCTCGGAGAGCTCTCCAGCAGTGGATACACCACGACCAAGAAGAGCAGAATAAATTTTACGTTCGTACATGTTAAGCCCTATATCTTCAAGCTTATCTAGAGTCTCTTGACTTGCAACCATGTTTTCTTACACCTTCGCCTATACTAACCGTTACGTAAAGGTAGTTATAAACCTTTTTCCGGGATTTTGACAGAACTCACTCAAACTTTTACCATTCATTAGTAAACAAATCGTTGTGAATTCTTATAAAACCTTTCGGATACTGCGTTTCAACTTGTCTAAAAGGCCTTTACCCTTCTTTCCGTAAATTCTTCTCTCCTCCCTTAGGCCTTTCCACTCCACCTGGTCGAATACGCTGCCGATCTGGTTACCGTATTTGTCGTAGAAGCAGATTTCATTCATTCCAAACTTCTGCTCTGGAGAGTTGGGCTGTTCTGTGTATGCAAAGGAGACTACGGCTAAAGGAGCTTTGCCCTCAGGTATTCTAAACTGTTCTCCAAGCCTGTGTTCATCGAAACCGCTTACCCAGTTAGAGTGAATTCCTTCCTCCAGAGCTACAAGACGCATATTCTGGACAGCGGTAGCTATCTCCGCATTACAGGCTTCCCTCGCTCCTGTACCTACCCTTCTCTTCATCCGCTCGATATCAGCCACAAGAATGACGGAGGTAGGAGCTTCTTCAACTCTGTGGTCGCCGGTCGTTTCGGAAAGCATTTCAAGGCCTTCATCTGACTCCACTACTATCATCTCCAGGGTTTGAACGTTTCCTGGTGAGGGAGAGTTTCTTCCGGCCTCAAGTATCTTCCCCATAGTCTTTCGAGAGATAACTTCATCTTTAGCTGACTTGAACCCTGCAAGCGACCTTATAGTTTCAAAAGTAGACATTTTAGAGAGCAACCTCTTCAACCATGTTTTAACCGGCCCAACTGTTTAAACCTTTCCTACAGTCAAAAATACAGTGTAAACGTGAAATTCTCCCGGATAGCAGAAGCCTTCCAGGAACTGGAATCCACACAGAAAACACTGGAAAAAACCGGTATACTCGCAGAACTATTCCAAGAAGCTGAAGACCAGTTACCGGAAGTAGTACTCCTATCAACAGGAGAACCAATACCAGAATGGAAAGACGAGGAAATGGGAGTATCCAGCAAAACACTGGTGAAAATAATATCGAAGGCCACAGGCAGAAAAGAAGAAGAAATAGAGAAAACTTGGAAAGAAAAAGGAGATCTAGGGCTTGCGGCACAGGAAATGGTAGAAAAAAAGACACAGCAACGTTTAATGACGCAGGAACTTACAGTAGAAAAAGTATACCAGAGAATGCAGAAAGTAGCAGGTATGGAGGCCGAAGGCCTTGAAGACTCGGTGAACCAAGACAAGAAACAGAAAGAACTCGCAGATCTGATCTCCTCAGCAGAACCTCTGGAAGCCAGGTACATCGCCAGGATAACTATAAACAACCTAAGGCTGGGGATAGGAGAAGGCCTGATAAGAGACGGCCTTGCAGAAGCCTTTTTTGAAGGAGAGCACGCAGAGAAAATCCAGAAAGCCTATGATTTCTCAAATGACTTCAGAAAGGTGGCGGAAGCCTGTAGAGAAGGCCTTGATGCACTGGACTCTATACAGCTTGAGTTATACAGGCCTGTAAAATCGATGCTGGCGAAGAAAGTAGATACGATAGAGGAAGGATTTGAAGAAGTAGGGAAACCGGCAGCGATAAACTACAAGTACGACGGCGTGAGAGCCCAGATACATGTTAAGGACGGTGAGGTCAAAGTCTTCACCCGGAGACTGGAAGACGTTACAGAACAGTTCCCGGATGTTGTAAAAGCAGTTGAACAGTACATAAACTCTGAAAACTGTATTCTTGACACAGAACTGGTAGGATACAACCCTGAAGACGGCTCAATGATCCCATTCCAGAAGCTTTCGAAAAGAATCAAACGCAAATACGATATCCAGAAGCTGAAAGAGAAAATACCGGTGACGGTAAGGCCTTTCGACCTGATATATCTTGAAGAACCGATACTTGAAGAAAAATACAGGAATCGATGGGAAAAACTTGAGGATATAGTGCAGGAAAAAGAAAGGGAAATGCAGCTTGTGGATTACATGGAAACCTCTGAACCGGAGAAAGTGCAGGAAATGCAGCAACGCAGCCTCAGCGAAGGCCATGAAGGCATAATGATGAAGAACATGGATGCAGAGTACAAGCCTGGAAACCGCGTTGGCTACATGGTCAAGCTGAAGCCTGTTATGGAGACACTGGACCTGGCGATCATAGCAGCAAAATGGAGCGAGGGAAGACGAAGCGACTGGCTAGGAAGACTGTTCCTAGGATGCTACGATGAAGAAAACGATGAATACCTCGAAGTAGGGAAAATGGCTACAGGCCTTACAGATGAACAGTTCCAGGAAATCACGGAGAAACTTAAACCCTTGATCACCAGTGAAGAAGGAAGGAGAGTAGAAGTAAGGCCTGAAGTAATAGTAGAGGTTGAATATGAGGAGATACAGAAGTCACCTACCTATGACTCCGGTTACGCACTGCGGTTTCCCAGGATGAAACAGTTTAGGGGGGATAAAGAAGAGGCAGATACTCTAAATAAAGTGGAGAAACTGTTTGAAGATCAAAATTAAAGAAACAGGGAGAACGGCCTGAAAGGCCTTAAATAGTGGTTTAATCGTGCTTTTGCGCCATGTGGATCTTCATTCCTCTCTCCGTGTCGAACTCTTTACCACATTCAGGGCAGGCATGTCTGTCCTCGGATTCCTCAGGTTCTTCATCTTCTTCCTCTTCCTTGTCTACTTCTTCCTGAAGCTGTTTCTGAAGTCCAACATCGCTGTCCTTGGTCTGGGAACGCCTCATTTTCCACTCATCGCTTTCAAGCCAGATAATGAATGCACCGACCAGCACCAATAGAGGGCCGATCGAACCCTTCAGCAAAGTAACAAAGGCCTGAAGGAAGTCTGAAAGCGTCAGGGAAAAGATCCCAAGCACTACCATCAACGCACCTACAAGTATTTTGATCGCCGGATGCATAGTATCACAACTAAAGAATGACAAAAAGCTCTTATATGTGTTTTGTTATTGAGGGGCAGTATCTCGACAGGGTTTATAATGTTTTTCCGACACCTTAACAAGGTACAGGAGTTGTCCCCTTAACTATGAGTTACTACAAATACGCCCGAGAACAGTACGAGCAACCCAAAGAGAACCTAGATGAAATCTGGAAAGAGAGACTGGTGCAATGGCGGCAAGAAGAAAAGATCAAGAAGATGGACAACCCGACAAGAATCCCAAAGGCAAGAAGCCAGGGATACAAAGCCAAAAAAGGCTTCAACATAGTAAGAGTACAGGTCGACAAAGGAGGAACCAAAAGAAAAAGACCTGACGCAGGGAGAAAGCCCCGTAATACAGGACAGAACCGTTACTCCTCCAAGAAATCCAAACAGGTAATCGCAGAAGAAAGAGCGTCCAAAGAATACTCCAACCTCGAAGTCTTGGACAGCTACTGGGTCCTCGAAGACGGAAACCGGAAATGGTTCGAAGTCATCATGGTCGACCCAGAAGAACCAGTAATCCAGAACGACGAAGACATCAACTGGATCACAGAGAACAGAAACAGGGCAGAAGAAGGCCTGACACCAGCAGCAAAAAGCAGTAGAGGCCTCGACAACAAAGGCAAAGGAGCAGAAAAGGTAAGGCCTTCACAGGCAGCCAACGACAACAGAGGCAAGTAAAAAGCCTTATTCTCTCATTTAACTCTCCACTTTTTCTCCAAACATCGTTCTCCTTTATAAATACATTTAAAAGAGTTCCTTTTTAAACCCGTTTTAAAGTATTTAAACAATTCATAAAAGGTGGTCAAAGAAATGGTTGAAGATGACGAAATCGAGATTCAGAATGTGGTAGCCTCCGCTACATTTAATCAGAGGCTTCCTCTAGACAGAATCGCAATATACCTTAAAAACACAGAGTATGAGCCGGAGCAGTTCCCAGGCCTCGTCTACAGACTTGAAGAACCTAAAGCAGCTGCCCTTCTCTTTGGATCAGGGAAGGTAGTCTGCACAGGGACCAAGTCTCCTGAACAGGCAAAAGAAGCTACACATAAGATTATAGATGAGCTGACAGAGGCAGATGTTAATATTGACACAAAGCCAGATGTTACGGTTCAAAACATTGTAGCATCTTCACAGCTTGAAGCAACACTGAACCTTAACAGGATAGCATTCGAGCTTGTAGGAACAGAGTATGAGCCTGAGCAGTTCCCAGGCCTTGTCTACAGACTTGAAGAACCTGAAGTAGTATTCCTGCTCTTCAGCTCAGGTAACTTGGTCTGCACAGGAGGGAAGACCTACGAAGACGTTAAGAAAGGAATCTCTCAGCTTGAAGAAAACCTGGAAGAAATAGGCGCCCTCTAGTAAAGGCCTCGCTACTCTTTTCTTCTCTTTTTACTGTTTACCAGCTAACTTTTTCTCAATCAAGGAACTTAGATCAGGCTGATTCAACCTAGGATTTAAATTAGAAAGGTTTCAAAACCCAATAGGATGCACGACTTCCATATATCCACAAAAGCAGTCCTGGAGAAAGATGGTAAGATTCTGATGGTTCAGGAAGGGAAAGAACATGTCAGAGGTCAATGGGATCTGCCCGGCGGCTCAATGAAGGACGGCGAAACCTTTAGAGAATGTATCTTAAGAGAATTGGAAGAAGAAACCGGCTTCGAAGCCAGGGTTGAAAAACCGATCGGAATGTACTGGGAGAAAAGCGTTCGAACAGGCAGATCAGTTCTGATCACACTATTCAAATGTAGCCCGGTAAAAAAAGGTGAAAGAGCACGCAACCAGGAAATTATGAGCCAGAAATTCTTCAAACCGGGAGAAGCTAAAAAAACAGATCTCAGAAAACCCAACAGGGAAGAAATGATCAATGACTTCTTACAGGGGAAGGAAATACCTGCAAAAATAGTGAAAGACACGCGCCAACAGTAAAAAATGTTGAAATAAGAGGGCAGAGATAGAAACTGGTTTAACTGCTTTAAATACTTTTAAGTGCATCCTCCACTTCTTCAGCAAGCTGAAAATCCTTCTCTGTAAGGCCTTCTACATCGTGACTCCATAAATCTATTTCAACTGCGTCGTACTCCACTGAAACTTTTGGATGATGAAAGTTTTTCTCCGCCAGTGAAAATACTGTGTTAGCGAAGAAGCAGGCCTCTTTGTAATCGTTGAACTCTATACGGGTTGCCAGTTTGTTGTCTTCAACGCCCCATATCTCCAGGTTTTCCATTTTGCCTCTGACTTCCTCTTCAGTCAATGGTTCTTCTGCCATTATATTTTTTTGAAGGCCTTAACTGTTTTCACATTTATCACTTTTTGCGGGAAAATAATTTTGTATGGAGTACGGGGAGGCGGTGAAGGAGTTTGAAGAATTTTTCTCTGAGAAGTATTACTCCCAGGTAGCTGAAGCTGTTAAGAACGGGGATGACGCTGTCGTTGTTGACTTTGAGGATTTGGACATGTTCAGTTTTGAGGTAACAGATTTTCTGAGGCGTAATCCTAGTCAGGCTGTTGAAGCGGCTGAGGAAGGCCTTCAGGCTCATGATCAGGTGACGGATCGTGAGTTCCGTGCTCGTTTCACTAATTTTCCTGAAGAGGATCAGGTTTTGCTGAAGAATTTAAGGTCTAAGCATATCGGCAATTTTGTCCCTATCGAAGGCATGATTAAGCGTGCTTCTCAGGTTAAGCCTGAGGTTGTTTCAGCGGTTTTTGAGTGTACGAAATGCGGTGATACATATGAGAAGGAGCAGGATTCTTCGAAGCTGAAATCTCCGTATAAATGTGAATGCGGTTCGAAGAAGTTTGAGGTTCAGGAAAAGATAATGACGGATACACAGGTTGTAACTTTGGAGGAGAACCCTGAGTCAAGAGAAGGTTCGGAGCAGCCTACCTCCCTCGCTGTAAGGCTTGAAGGAGACCTTGTGGATCCTGATTTCCAGAAAAGAGTGGTGCCTGGTAACGTAGTTGAGGTCACAGGCACGATCCGTGAGAAACCGTTGAAGAAGGATTCAAAGAAGTTTGATATTTACATGGAAGCCAACCATGTAAACCCTACTCAGCAAGAGTTTGAGGAACTGGAGCTGACTCAGGAGGAGAAAGAAGAGATAAAGCAGATGGCGGAGAACGAAGACATATTTGAAAGAATTAATAACTCAATAGCGCCGAGTATTTACGGCCATGAAAGAATCAAAGAGGCTATAGCCCTTCAAATGTTTGGAGGAGTGAAGAAGGTCAGGGATGATGGAGTTAAAAGCCGTGGAGATCTTCACATACTCTTAATCGGTGAGCCGGGAACAGGTAAATCACAGCTTCTGAAGTTTACGGGAGAGATAGCTCCAAAAGGCCGCTACGTAGTCGGAAAGAGCTCGACTGGAGCAGGCCTTACAGCATCCGTAGTAAAAGAGGAGTCAACAGGAGAGTTCTCACTGGAGGCTGGAGCCGTAGTCCTTGCACATAAAGGAATGGCAGCTATTGACGAAATCGACAAAATGGATAAGGAGGACAGAAGCTCCCTGCACGAAGCAATGGAGCAACAACAGATCAGCGTATCCAAAGCCAATATTCAAGCTACTTTGAATGCAGAAACTTCCATACTGGCTGCAGGAAACCCTAAACTAGGGCGTTTCGACCCGTATGAGCCTATAGCGGATCAGATAAGTATAGGAGACACTCTTCTCTCAAGATTTGACTTCATCTTCCCGGTGATGGACGAACCAGATAAAGAAAAAGACTCAGAACTTGCCTCCAAAATCCTTCAAAACCATATAGAACCGGAGGAAACCACTCCAGAAATACCTGGAGAGAAGCTCAGGAAATACATAGCATACGCCAAGAAAAACGTCAACCCGGTGCTTACAGAAGAGGCCTCAGAAAAGATACAGGAGTTCTACGTAAGCATGCGTGAAAAAGGGGAAGGCCAGGAAGGAGGAGGCGTACCTATCACCGCAAGACAGCTGGAAGCCACGATACGTACCGCTGAGGCCTCAGCCAGAGCCCACCTCAACGAAGAAGTAACATTAGAAGACGCTGAACGTGCAATCGACCTGCTTACCTACTCACTGAAGCTTGTAGGTGTGGATCCGGAGACAGGAGAATTTGATATCGACATGATTGAATCAGGGGTCTCCAGCTCCCAGAGGAACAGGCTTCAAACAGTTAAACATATTATAGAAGAGTTAGCAGGAGATGATGACTCAGCTGAAATAGAAGAAGTACTTGACAGCGCTGAAGAAGAGGGAATAGAGCGGGAGAAGGCGGAAGAAATTATAGAACAGTTGAAAAGAGAGGGAGAACTGTTTGAACCTCAGCAAGGTCATGTACAGAAAATATAATGGTTGAAGGCCTTCCTCAATAGGTTAGTTTTTGTTGCTGAGCTTGGTTCTAGTAAAGGTTGATAAGATTGAGTATGTAGTTTTCTTAGTATGCCCCAGCAGAAGAGGCAGACGGCTAAGATTACGGATACTGAAGAACTGAATAACGGAAAATACTTTCAGAGAGAGGGTTTTGAACCCAATTTCCTGTTAACTCCTGACGGCAGAAGGCTTTCCCGGGCCAGACTTGTTGGAACAGTTGTTGACTCTTTCATAAATGATGATGAGACGTACGCCTCTCTCACCTTGGATGATGGGAAAGATACTACACAGGTGAAGTTCTTCAACGAAGTAGAGCGCATGGAAGACTACGAGATCGGCGATATCCTTGAAGTAGTCGGAAAAGTCAGAGAGTACCAAGGCCAGATCTACCTGGATGGAGAAGTACTTCAAGACACAGACGTGCAGAAAGAGCTTCTTCACAGACTTAGAATCCAGAAAGAAAGAGAAAAATGGAAACAGATAAAGGAAACAGTAAAACAACTTAAAGAATCAGGAAAAAGTCAGGAAGAAATAGAAAAAGAAATGGCAGGCAAACTAGACGAAGACGAAGTCGACGCCCTGCTACAAAGCTTTGGAGAACAGTTCAACAACACAGGCACAGAAGAAAGAGAAAACATGGAAAAAGAAGTCCTCAACACCATAGAAGAGCTTGACGAGGGAGACGGAGCAGACTACAGCCAGATCATAGACGAACTCGACGCACCAGAAGACCAGCTAGAAGATACAATAAACTCCCTGCTCAGCGACGGAACCTGCTACGAACCACAACCAGGCAAAATAAAGAAACTCTGAAAAAGGCCTTTTACCACCCATCCACAATAAAAAACTTTTCTCCCTATTTACTACTTTATGTCTAAAGCAATGCCTGAACAAGGCCAAGATATAGCGGAAAGATACAATGATGTTCTTTCCACTGTAAAAGGTTACAATTTCTCTTTAGAAGAAGAGTTGTCAGGTCCGGCCAGAAGAGCTATAACTTTAGGCGTCATCACAGATCTGCCAGCAAAGTACGTTGAAAAGAAATTAAACTGTAATTTAGACGGAGATTACGACCTTAAAGATGATATAAAGAGTATCCGTGAAAAACATGAGGACCTAGTATTAGATTTCTCTCTCACTGGAGGCGAAGAAAGAGAAAAAGTTGTAGAAGGCCTTGAAAAAAGATTCGGAGTAGGACTTCAGGCCTTGTACGATAAGGTTATGGAGAGGACGAATGCTCGGTATATAGATGAGAGCTGTTTGAAGGATGAAGCCAGGATGATTCAGGAAGCGTATAACGTAGCAAGGGGTAGAGCTGATCCTTATCAAGTTATGAAGGAAGAAGAAGCAAGGAAATCTCTTGAAAGAGCTGAGTGGAAGGCCGGTAAGGCAACGGCCCGGCTTCAAAGAGCAAATATTGAAGGAATAGAAGGCCAGAGAAATCCGAGTATAGAGACAGATGTTGAAGAAGGACTTGTAGAAGTTGTAAGGGCCTTGGAAAGAACTGGTGCAGAAATAGGTGAGGGTGTCGCCACTGCATTGAAGGAGCTCCAGGACAGGTATGATCAAGATGATGAGGGGATGCCGTTGATGGATTGGGAGGTTCAAACGATTGAGGCAGCTCTGGAAGAATCTCGGGATTAAAAGGCCTTGGTAGTTAAAGGTTTTACTTTGTTTTAATGTTATTATGACAGAGGATTACGAAGATCTTTTGGAGAAAGGTAAGGAAGAGGTTCCTGATGACATTGGTTCAGGCGACCGTTTTGAAATCCCTGAGGTCATGACCAGGAAGGAAGGCTCTAAAACAGTTTTAGAGGATTTCTCAAGTCTTGCAGATACTTTCAACAGAGATGAAAAGCATCTATCCAAGTATATTCAGAACGAGCTTGGAACTGTAGGCCATGTGGAGAACGGCGAGCTAGTATTGAACGGAGAGTTCAGACGTGGAAAAGTTAAGGGAAGAGTCCACCAGTACGCCAATGAATACGTTTTCTGCCCTGAATGCGAGAGACCGGACACAGAGATCAAGAAAGAAAAAGGCGTAGAAATCCTGAAATGTCAGGCCTGCGGAGCCAGAACACCTCTCTAGAGAAAGGCCTCCAACATTCCTTCCTTTTAAAAGGTTTGTAGAAGAACCTGTTTTCTACAGGTGCATCAGGATAACCGATTCTATGTATCTGATTTCACTGAGGTGAATTAACTTTATGCCAGATCAACCAGAAGAAGTAGGCCCTCAACAGGCCATGCAGATGTTCCAGCAAAAACTAGGTAACCTTGAACTAACTGTTCACGCGCTTCTCTCCGTACTCGAGGAGAACGACATCGTTGACCAAGAAGAGATCAACGAAGAAGCACAGAACATAGTCGAAGAGATGCAGGAACAACAGCAAGGACAGGCTGAAGGCCTTGAAGATCTAGAAGACGAACTAGACAACTAAAGAAAGGCCTTAACCTTTTTTTACATATTACCTTTACTCTTTTTCTCTCCCGAACTTCCTACATAGATCACAGTTACAGTTGTCTTTCCGAGCTGTGCATTCTTCTCTGCCGTGCTGTATCATTAAACGGTGCAGAGGATACTTGATACCGTCGGGAACCTTCTCTTCCATAACTTCATGCGTCTTAGTCCGCGAGGCGTTCTCAGGAACCAGGTTCCACCGTTTAGACAGTCGGTGGACGTGTGTATCGACCGGGAAAACCGGTTTCCGGAAGTAGAAGCATAGAATCACGGCAGCGGTCTTGGCGCCGACACCAGGAATCTCCGTCAACCAGTCCTTCGCCTCTTCAACGCTGTAATCATCCAGGAAATCGATGCTGTACTCGCCTTCCTCCGCTTCACCATCACTTTCTTCACGCACTATACGCAGCGCTTTCTGGATTCGCTCCGCCTTGGTAGGGCCGAGCCCGGCGATCCTGATGGTGTCGGTCAGCTCTTCTCTGTCAGCGGTTTCAACGCTCTGCCAGTCGCCGCCATACCTTTCCTCCAGGTTCTCGAAGGCTTTGTCCCGGTTCACATCATTCGTATTCTGCGACAGAATCGTCTCAACCAGGTACTCGATCCCCGACCGGTCAAAAGGATCCTCCGGATCACCGTACTTCTCCTTTAAGATCTGGTAGATATCCTGAATCTTTTCTGAACTCATGTAATGAGACAAAAACTTCCTGAAGAAAAATAAATACATCTATTTTTCTCAGCCTCAAAACCAGAACACACTTCAAAGTAAAGTTGTCACTCATCAGTATGCACGAATCTCTAAGGTTGAGGGTAGACGGTGAGGAAAACATATGGAACGGATTTAACGAAGGAAACTGGGATAAAGTTAAAACCGGAGCAGCGTCTCTTTTCCAAGGACTAAACAATGATGAGGAACCTTCCTTAGAAAAACTGGGAGAGGTCTCTGCAATGTATACAGATGGCCTTAAAATGCTGGAACAGGCTGTAAACAATGAAAACCCTGAGAACATTAGCAGAGCGAAAACACTGTTTTCTGAGGCCTACAATAGGGCTGGCATAGATACTGAAGGTTTAGAAGAGAGAGTTGAAGCAATGTACGATGCTTTGGGTGGTGGACTGTTTGAAGCTGAGCAGCATTTATATAAGGCATTTTTAGAAGAATTGGCAGACTCTCCTATTCAAATCATGGATATTGAAGGATTAGTTGAAGACTCAGATCAACTAGTTGAAGACTGGGAGAAATCAGTTACAGCGTTTACACATAGGGGCAAAGTTGATAGAGGGAAACTTAGGAGGTACCATGAGGACTATGAAACTAGAGGTAGTATAATCTAAAGCTGTAGAACTGTTCAGGCCTTTCAGTATTAGGATCAAAACCTCCTAGATACTTACCAGGAATCTTTTTACAGAGACTTTCATCACCTAAAAGATAAATCTCTTCTTCAAGGCCTTCAACAACCTCTTTCACCTGATCTAGATGGCTTTGGATCTGCTTTTCCCTTTTTCGTTCAAAACGGCCTTGAGAAAAACCTCCTTTCGAATGCTTACGGTCGACACGTCCTTTAACTGTTTCCACTTCTTCCACTTTTCCATTTTTCTCCCTGAAAATCTTTGTATCTCCTGCGGAAACCAGAGCCCAGACCTTACTTTTCTTTATAAACGAGGATATTGCTGAAGCATCAAAGCTTTCTCCAATAGATAATTTTTCGCCGAAGAAAGGCCTTGAATCAAGTATCCAGCAGCCTAAATCCTTGTCTACGTACGCAGCAAATCCTTCAAGGCTTGAAAACGTTTCAAAAACTTCTCTATCCACAGAGTTCTTCAACTCCTTCAGCTCAGAAAAATCTGAAATCTTTCCGGGGCAGTAAACAGTTACAAGGCCTTCTCCATTCAGAGAATCTAGTTTTTCCAAGGATTTAACTGTTCTTTCAACACTAAGATCCTCTCCTTTTAACTCCTCTTCTTCAACTGTTTCTTCATCCGTTTCTCCCTGTTTAAGGCCTTCAACTTTGTCTTGAAGCTTGTTAAGTTTCTCTTCTGCCTCTTGCTTTTCCCTTGAAAGGTTGCTTCTTCTTTCTTTCTCGGATTGGAATCTTTTCCTGTATTTTTCTTTCTCTTCTTTGGTTTTTTCCAGTTCTTCTTTCAGTTCTTCTATTTTTTCTTCTTTCTCTTTGTTGTTCCAGGGAAGTCTCACGTTGTATTTTCTCCGTGTGTTTTGGTGTTCTCCAGGCGGTTTTTAATCTTGGCATGACAAGTTTTTGCAAAAGTTTTTAAGGTTGACAGTTTGAACGGTTCTTAGTGGTATAAGATGCCTGAAATGACAGTTGAGGAACTTGACCCTGAATCGGATAATGTCGAAATCACAGGAACAATCAAGGAGCTACCAACTCCACGCGCTGTATCAACACGGTACGGCCAGAAGAGAATAGTGACCGCCGTCTTCGAAGACGAGACAGGAGAGATCGACCTGACGCTCTGGGAGGAAGAAATCGACGCAATCGAAGAAGGAGCCGAAGTAAAGATCGAAGGCGCATACGTCAGAGAATGGGCCGACACAATCCAGCTAAACATCGGCCGAGACGGAAACATCGAACAAATCGAATAACACCCTTCACTTCCACCTTTTCCCTACTTACTCCTTTTCATTTCTAAATCTCCATGAACAAGACCACAGATTTAAGTAACTGAGTTACTATAGTTTGTTTATGAGTTCTAAAGCTATCAAGGTCTCGGAGAATACGTACAGCCGGTTGAAGAAGCTGTCTGAAGAGAGAAAGTCGTCTATCAAGGACGTAGTCGACAGCATCACCGAGTCCAGTCCCGGAATCGAGGACTTCAAAGGAAGTTGGAATTTGAGCGATGAGAAAGCCAAGGAAATCAGAGAGGAACGGGAAGAGCTCTGGGAGAACTGGGAAGTATGATAGTGGACACAGATATGCTGATAGACTATCTCAGAGGAAAGGAAAGAGGAACCAAACTCCTGGAACACTATAAACCGGAGAGAAGCGTTGAAACCACCGGTATCAACGTCTTCGAACTCTACCACGGCGCCTATAAATCCGAAAACTCTACGAAACAGGTCTCCAACCTAAAAGGGTTCCTCAACAGGATAAGAGTCCATGAGACCTCAGAAGACAGCATGGAACTGGCCGGGAAGATAGCTGCAGAGTTAGAGACCGAGGGGGAGAAAATCGGAGCAAAAGACGTTTTGATATCTGGAATCGCCCTCCTAGAAAACCAGCCGGTCCTCACCTACAACAAGAAGCATTTCAAGAAAGTTGAGGAACTTGAACTACTTGAGACTGAGATAAACAAATGAGAAAATCTTTTAAACTACCTGAAAAGCTTGAGAAAGGAGACAAGATCGCTCTTGTAGGTATCGGAGACGGCCCCTCTAAACAGGAGTATCCCAAGCATTTTGAAAGAGGTAAGAAACGTCTAGAAGAGGTTTTCAATCTTGAACCGGTTGAGTTCCCCTCTGTAAGAATGAGTAGGACAGAAAAAAGAAAGAATCTGGGTAAAAGGGCTGAAGACTTGGAAGATGCGTTCAGAGACGATGAGATCAAAGGCGTATTGGCGCCTGTCGGCGGTTCAGATCAGATAAAGCTGTTGAACCACATCAGTCCTGAAGTTCTGAAGGAGGATCCTACGCGTTTCTACGGCTACAGCGATAATACTGTGCTTAACTCATTTCTCTGGAAACACG